>JAKISV010000191.1 GCA_021648425.1 Rhizobiaceae bacterium | reverse complement strand
AGCCACGCTCTGCTGCGACAAACGGATTGGCGAAGCGATCTTCATAGTCTTTGATACGGGCAGCAATTTTTTCTTTGTCGCCCAGTTCCGAGCGGTATAATATCTCGATCGCACCCTTGGCTCCCATGACTGCAATTTCTGCCGTGGGCCAGGCATAGTTGACGTCACCGCGCAGATGTTTGGGGGCCATCACATCATAGGCACCGCCATAGGCTTTGCGGGTAATGAGCGTCACTTTAGGCACGGTGGCTTCACCATAGGCAAACAGCAGTTTTGCACCATGTTTGATAACACCGCCATATTCCTGGGAAGTGCCGGGCAGAAAACCTGGCACATCCACCAGAGTCAAAATCGGAATGTTAAAACAATCGCAAAAACGTACAAAACGCGCCGCCTTGCGCGAAGAATTAATATCGAGCACGCCAGCCAGCACCAGCGGTTGATTGGCGACAACACCGACCGTTGAACCTTCAATACGGATAAAACCGGTTAGAATGTTTTTGGCGTACGCCTCCTGCAACTCAAAAAAATCGCCTTCATCAGCAATTTTTTCCACCACTTCGCGCATGTCATAGGGAGTATTGGGATTATCGGGAATAATGGTATCGAGCGAGCTGATGACATTGTCCGGGCGTTCGGGGTCGTCAAAATACGGCCTCGTCGGCGGTTTCTCCCGATTGTTCAGCGGTAGAAAATCAAAAAACCGCCTGAGCGCTGAAAGCGCCTCAACATCGTTTTCGAAGGCACCATCTGCAACGGATGATTTCACCGTGTGGGTGG
The DNA here is from genome assembly GCA_021648425.1 of Rhizobiaceae bacterium. Taxonomy (GTDB): domain Bacteria; phylum Pseudomonadota; class Alphaproteobacteria; order Rhizobiales; family Rhizobiaceae; genus JAAEMP01. Next base: position 3,935 of record JAKISV010000191.1, on the reverse strand, counting down.
TGGCGCCACCCAGTTCTTCAGCCGTGACAATTTCGTTGGTAACGGTTTTCACCACATCAGGGCCAGTGACAAACATATAGGATGAATCGCGCACCATGAAGATAAAATCGGTGATTGCCGGTGAATAAACCGCACCCCCCGCACACGGCCCCATTATCATTGAAATCTGGGGCACCACACCCGATGCCAGAATATTTTGTTGGAAAACGTCAGCATAACCACCCAGTGAAGCCACCCCTTCCTGAATACGCGCACCACCTGAATCGTTTATGCCGATAACAGGCGCGCCGTTTTTCATCGCCATTTCCATAATTTTGCAGATTTTTTCGGCGTGGGTTTCCGATAGTGAGCCGCCAAATACGGTAAAATCCTGTGAATAGACATAAACCATGCGGCCATTAATTGTGCCCCAGCCTGTGACAACGCCATCACCAGCCATTTTGGTTTCGGCCATGTCAAAATCATTACAGCGGTGGGTGACAAACATGTCGTACTCTTCAAAACTACCACCATCCAGCAGCAGTTCGATACGTTCGCGTGCGGTCAATTTTCCCTTGGAATGCTGAATATCAATGCGCTTTTGGCCGCCGCCCAACCGGGCCTGCCCGCGACGGGTTTCCAGTTCATCCAGAATATCCTGCATTCTTTACGCCTCCCAACGCAATTACTTTTTTCACACCAGCTCAATGGCAATTGCAGTGCCTTCACCACCACCAATGCAAATGCCCGCCATGCCTTTTTTAAGGCCGTGGCTTTCAAGCGCATTGAGCAAGGTAACAATGATGCGTGCACCCGATGCACCGATAGGATGGCCCACGGCGCAGGCACCACCATGGACATTGATTTTGTCCCGGTCAATGCCGATTTCAGCTTGTGCAGCCATTGGCACAACAGCGAACGCTTCGTTTATTTCCCACAAATCAATATCGTCCTTGTTCCAGCCGATGCGCTTTAAAAGCTTGTTGATGGCTGGAACAGGTGCAGTAGTGAACCAGTTTGGTTCCTGGGCGTGGGAAGCATGGCCCAATATACGAGCACGGATGTTTAAACCTTTGGCCTTTGCATCGCTTTCACGCATCAATATAAGCGCCGCAGCACCATCAGAAATCGACGATGCATTGGCAGCGGTGACGGTGCCGTCTTTTTTAAAGGCCGGGCGCAGGTTCGGAATTTTTTCCGGCATCGCTTTGCGCGGGGATTCATCGCTGGTGATGGTGGTTTCGCCCTTACGCGTTTTAATGGTCAGGGGAGAAATTTCATTGTCAAAACTGCCATCCTCACGCGCCTTGTTGGCATTGGCGAGAGAACGCAGTGCAAATTCATCCTGGGCCTCACGGGTGAGCTGATATTTCTCAGCGCAATCCTCGGCAAACGTTCCCATCAATCTTCCCTTGTCATAGGCATCTTCCAGCCCGTCAAGAAACATATGGTCGATAACTTCACCATGGCCAAGCCGCGCGCCGCTACGCATTTTGGGCAACAGATATGGCGCATTGCTCATGCTTTCCATACCACCGGCAACAACGATATCACCATTGCCAGCCAGTAATTGATCAAAGGCTACCATAGTTGTTTTCATGCCCGAACCGCACATTTTGTTTAATGTAGTGGCTGGAACCTCCTTGGGCAAACCCGCCTTGAATGCAGCCTGTCGGGCCGGAGCCTGACCTTGACCGGCAGGAAGGCAGCAGCCCATCAGCACTTCGTTTATGTCAGCAGCATCAATGCCCGCACCTTTTAACGCACCGGCAATTGCAACACCACCCAGATCCGAGGCATCAAGCGAAGCCAGTTCACCTTGAAATGCACCCATTGGCGTTCTTGATGCGCCGACTATTACAATGGAATCGCTCATAAAAAATTACCTGTTCTTGAATTGCGCTTTGCGTTTGGCGGCGAATGCCTCCATGCCTTCTTTCTGGTCGTTCGTGGCAAACAGTGAATAAAATACACGGCGTTCGAATTTAATCCCTTCTGCCAGTGAGGATTCAAATGCCCGGTTCACGGTTTCTTTGCCCAATAAAACCGAAGGTGTTGAATAGTTGGCGATTTTGCTGGCAGCCTTCATCGTTTCTTCAAGCAGTTTATCCGCAGGAATTATTCTGGCAACCAGCCCTGCACGTTCAGCCTCATCCACATCCATCATGCGGCCGGTTAAAATCATATCCATGGCCTTTGCCTTGCCCACGGCGCGGGTTAAACGCTGGGTACCGCCCCAGCCCGGAATAACGCCAAGTTTGATTTCCGGCTGACCAAATTTTGCAGTGTCAGAGGCAAAAATCATGTCGCACATCATGGCAATTTCACAACCGCCACCAAGGGCATAACCTGATACGGCAGCAATCATCGGCGTTCTTGTGGCAGCGAATTTTTCCCAATCGGATTGTTTGTCGACAAGGAACATTTCCATATAGGACTTATCGACCATCTCTTTGATGTCCGCACCCGCAACAAAGGCCTTTTCACTGCCGGCAAGAACAATACAGCCTATATTCTTATCGGCGTCATATTTTGCCACCGTGGAAATCAGCGCATCCATCACTTCAAGATTAATAGCATTGAGCGCTTCTGGACGGTTAAAGGTAATGAGCGCAACATTGTCACGAACTTCACTCAGGATTACATCACTCATCAGCTTTGCCGTTTCATGGTTTTGAGTTGGTTGATAACGCCGGAAAAATCCGTATTGCCAAATCCTTCGTCCACATAGTTTTCATAAAACTGCATGGCACGTTTACCCATTGGTGTGGCAGCCCCGGTTTCTTCTGCCGCCTGCTGGGAGAGCTTCAAATCTTTCAGCATCAATGCCCCGGCAAATCCGGGCTTATAATCATTATCAGCCGGGCTTTGTGGCCCAACGCCAGGTACGGGGCAGTATTTGTTTACCGACCAGCAAAAGCCCGAAGATGTTGAGATGACATCAAACAAAGCCTGCTGGTCGAGGCCAAGTTTCTCAGCCAGCGCAAACGCTTCGCCAGCACCAATCATCGAAATACCAAGCAGCATATTGTTGCAGATTTTTGCCGATTGCCCCGCACCACCAGCGCCACAATGCACGCTCTTGCCACCCATGATATCAAGAATGGGCAAAGCATTGTCGAAGGCAGATTTCTCACCGCCTACCATGAATGTCAAAGTCCCCGCTTCCGCTCCCCCAACGCCGCCCGACACCGGTGCATCAAGGCAGCCAAGGCCAGCCTCATCGGCCATGGCATGGGCTTTTTTAGAGCTTGAAACATCAACGGTAGAGCAATCAATGATAGTTGTGCCTTTTGTTGCGGCTTTGGTGATGAGTTCAAATACCGAAAGAACAATTTCCCCGTTGGGCAGCATGGTAATAATAAAATCTGCGTTTTCAGCTGCCAGCGCAGCCGTAAGGCATGTTGTCATCCCGGCCTCGGCAGCTTTATCCAGTTGAGCTGGAACTGTATCAAACACCTGTAAATCGTGTCCGGCTTTAACAAGGTTTTTCGCCATCGGCAGACCCATATTGCCAAGGCCGATAAATCCGACTTTACTCACGTTGTTTCTCCTGCACCTAAATCCAGTTCATTTTCTCCCAGTGAAGCCAGCATGGATGAAACCATCTCATCTGTCACCTCCTCCAGGCGTTTTACTTTCCATTGAGGATTGCGGTCCTTGTCGATGATTAAGGCACGCGTACCCTCCAACACATCACCCTCATCCAGCGAGCGCCAGCAAAAACGATACTCCTGCGACAATGCCTGCCCGATTGAACCAAAAGAACGCGCGGCCTTTACCATCTGCCAGGTGGCAGCAACAGATAAGGGACAGGAGCGGCGTATGGCTTTTGCCTGAGACTTTGCCCACTCATCATTGCTTTCTTCAAGTAATTGAAGCATCGTTGCGGCCTTATCAGATGCAAAAAACATCTCAATCAAATGAGCATTTTCTTCAAGTTTTGAAACAGTTGG
>JAKISV010000190.1 GCA_021648425.1 Rhizobiaceae bacterium | reverse complement strand
CGCTTTGCAGGCGCGTGGAGCAACGCAGGCCAAAACCCGCCGTGCTGCATTTATCTGCGTTTTATCGCTGGCCTGGCCCGATGGCCAAACTCAGGTTTTTGAGGGAAAGGTTGACGGCACGATTGTGTGGCCACCGCGCGGCACACATGGCTTTGGCTATGACCCGGTGTTTCAGGCCGATGGTTCTGACATCACTTTTGGCGAAATGGACCCGCAGGAAAAACATGCCATTTCCCACCGTGCCGATGCCTTCAACAAGATGTTAAAGCATTTTACCACCCGGAATGATGATGGCGGCAGACAGTAAAGGCCAATTCGGCATCTATGTTCACTGGCCTTTTTGCCTGGCCAAATGCCCCTATTGCGATTTTAATTCCCACGTTGCCCGCGCCCAGATTGATGAAGCCCGCTTCCGACAAGCCTACGCCCGCGAAATTGCCCATATGGCAGGCCTTTCAAACGGCAGGAAAGTCACAAGCGTGTTTTTTGGCGGCGGCACGCCATCGCTGATGTCGGCTGCACTGGTGGGCGATATTCTGCACCGGATATCGCAACACTGGGGCATTGCAGAAGGTGCTGAAATTACCCTTGAAGCCAACCCAACTAGCGTTGAAGCCAAAAGATTTGCCGGATATCGAGCTGCCGGTGTCAATCGGCTGTCAGTGGGTATTCAGGCGTTGAATGATGCGGATTTAAAGGCACTGGGGCGCATGCATGACGTGGATGAAGCGCTTGATGCTTTCAAACTGGCGCAGCAGACCTTTGCCCGCGTGTCGTTTGATCTGATCTATGCGCGCCCGCACCAGAGTGTGGAGCAATGGCGCAAAGAACTGGCCCAGGCACTAAAATATGCTGATGGTCACATGTCTTTGTACCAGCTCACCATAGAGCCAAAAACCGCGTTTTTTGATCTTTACGCCCGTGGCAAACTGACCATTCCTGATGATGATCTGGCGATTGCTTTATATGATGTTACTCAGGAGCTTACCGAAGCTGCCGGATTGAACAATTACGAGATTTCAAATCATGCCGGGAGCAACGCTCAATCGCAGCACAATCTTACCTATTGGCGCTACCACGACTATGTCGGTATTGGCCCCGGTGCCCATGGCCGCCTGACGATTGATGGCACCAAGGTGGCTACCGCCTGCGAAATGAACCCGGAAAACTGGTGGCAGAAGGTAATGGTGGACGGGGAAGGAATGATTACCAATGAAAAATTGGATGCCCAGGAGATGGCCGACGAATTTCTGGTGATGGGTTTGCGACTGGCCCAGGGCATTAGCCTGCAGCTTTACCACTCATTTGCGCCTTCACCGCTCAATGCAGATACTATCGAATTTCTAAAACAGCAGGGGCTGGTTGAAATTTTGGCCAATGGAAACCTGCGGGCCACCGCTTCGGGGTTTCTGGTTTTAGATGCAGTGGTGGCAGATTTGGCGGCTGAAGTGATTTAACCCGAAATGCCAAAACTTCCCGGCGCTGGTACAATCAGCTGGCCAAGCCCGTTAGTAACCTGGTAAATCGCCAATCCGCGTTCAGCGGTTCCTTCTTTACGGAAACGGAAAATACCATTGATGCCCGCAAAGCCGTTTGAATTTTCAATGATATTTGGCTTGAATGCCCTATCGCGGTGGCGGCGAATGAGTTCAACACTCAACGTCACAGCATCATAACCAATGGCAGCATTTACACCGGGCTTGGTACCATAGGCGCTCACATACCGGCTGGAGAAATTCTCAAACTTGGTAACATCGCGACCGGGATAAATTGCTCCAGAAAGAGCTGGATCGCTTAATTTTACTGATTCCCAGCGCCCGGACCCCAGCACCTGCTTCCCCTCAAGCGGCAGTTTCAAACGGTTGATTGAAGCAAGCAATGCACTGGGAATGCCGCCACCTTCCGGGATATAAATGGAATCGGCATTATCAAACAGTGTAGCAGCTTCGCGAATTGCGGTTTCAATCCCCGCCCCCGAGCGCTCATATTTTATAACCTGAACAACAGACATTCCCGAGCGACCCGCCACCTGGCGCAACGTCGCATCGACTACTGCGCCGTAGGCATTGTTGGGCAGAAAGGCAACAATCGAACGTCTGCCCTGAGATGCCGCATAAGACACAATACGACGCACATCATCTTGAGGAGTAAACGACAAAAGATAAACACCACGCCTGGCCACACTGGCATCGGAAGAAAATGCAATAATAGGCCGACCAGCGGGCTGCGTCATGGCGGAAGCAGCGCTGACACTGGCTGAAAACAATGGCCCAAGAATAACGCTGGCGCCTTCTCCCACTGCTTCGCTGGCCCTGGTTTGCGCAGTAGCGGCTTGCCCTATCGTATCCTTGATTACCAGTTGAATTGTACTCTGCCCAAAATCCTTCAATGCCAGCAAAGCGCCATTACGAATTTCAAGGGCAACCCTGGCACCATTGCCTGGCGCTGTTTGCGGTATCAGCAATGCAACACGCACATTCCCCTGGCCAAAAACTTCCCCGGAAGGGCTGGCGGTTAGAGTGGGCGTGGTTTGATTGTTGGTGCCGCGATCAACTGCTATATTGTCGGTTTGGCAGGCAGCTAAAAACAGGCTGGCACCCAACAGTGCCAATGCAGGCAGCCTTTTAAAACGGAACATTTTGTTTTTCTGCTGTTTATGCACTTGTAATCAACTCCCGCACACTTTGTGCTATAATCGGCCTGTTGCAGACTTATTGCGCGCAACGGTTCTTTTTGCAATGCTAGGGGCATCTTGTCAAAGATATGTTAAGCATAAACAAACCTGAAACTAACCCAGCGTAATGTCATACGCAATTGTTAGTTTTTAGTTTCAAAATATGTCGATAACGCGCCCGGCAAATTTTCGAAGGAATATTCAAATCTATTCTATTAATCCAACAAGTGATAAATCTGCGCTATTTGATAAAGTCAGGGTAACTCCTCAATGGTAGAATTTATGCTTGAGGGTGAGAAATTTCAATCCGGCGCGGTTGAGCCCGGCCTATATATCGTGGCAACGCCAATTGGGAATTTGAACGATATTACAATTCGTGCACTAAAAATACTTGCCGGATGCAGTCTGATTGCCTGCGAAGACACAAGAACCACCGGAAAATTGTTAAAGCATTTTGGTATCAGCACAAAAATGTTGCCCTATCATGAGCATAATGCCGAACGAGCAGGAAAGAAAATTCTTAACGCGCTAAGTGATTCAAAGTCGGTTGCACTTGTCAGTGATGCTGGAACCCCGTTGATTTCAGACCCCGGCTATCGACTTGTGAGTGAAGCTCGTAAAAAGAATTTCCGTATCATTCCGATACCAGGCGCCTGCGCACCGATGGCAGCACTTGTAGCCAGCGGCTTGCCTACTGACAATTTTCAGTTTGCCGGGTTTTTGCCATCAAAAACCGCTGCGCGACAAAAACGGATGCAGGAACTGGTGGATTTTTCAGGTTCACTGATCGTATTTGAAAGTCCCAACCGGATTCATGCCTGCATCGATGATATGAAAAAAATATTTGGTGCGGAGCGAAATATTTCGATATGTCGGGAACTGACAAAGCTGCATGAAGAGATTTCCACTGCCAGTCTGGCGCAGTTGGCCGAAAAAATAGACGGCCGAAAATTGCGCGGAGAAATTGTCATAGTTATCGAGGCGTCCAGGCAAGAGCAGGTTATCGACGTGGGTAAGCTGTTAGAGGAGTTGCTGGAAAACATGTCATTGAGCAGTGCGGCTGCGGAAGCTGCAAGTTTAACTGGAATAAACAAGCGTGAACTTTATCAGCGCGCATTGCAAATAAGCGACAGGAAAAAACCATGATGCCGTCTGCGAAAGAAACCAGACAAAAGGCGCAAATACGTGGCCGCCGTAGTGAATGGTTGGCAGCGCTCAGCCTGCGCATCAAGGGTTACCGCGTAATTGAACGCGGATTTAAAACTGGTCTGGGCGAGATCGATATTATCGCGCGCAAACAAAACCTCATTGCCATTGTTGAAGTCAAAGCCAGAAAAAATATCTCACTGGCACTCAATGCGGTGGGAAGGGAATCGCAAAACAGAATAGCAAATGCTGCAGATATCTGGCTGTCGCGTCAGAAAGATTTTCACAAACTTTCCATTCGCTTTGATATCATTGCAATCGTGCCTGGCAAATGGCCTAAACATTTTCCCGGAGCTTTTTAAGAACCGGCCCTGACACCAGTCAAAGTTAAAATACATTTAGCAAACAAGAGGAATGCAATGGCGTTAAAAATCGGAATCCAGATGGATCATGTCTCAACCATCAATATTGAAGGCGATTCAACCTTTGCCCTTTCCATTGAGGCGCAAAACAGGGGCTATGAATTATTTCATTACACCCCTGATAAACTGCAGTTTCGCGGAGGCAGGGTTTCCGCACTGCTTGAACCGATGACACTCCGCGAAACCTTCGGTGATCATTATTCTCTTGGCGCATCTTCACTTAGAGAATTAAGCGATCTTGATGTGATTTTGCTGCGTCAGGACCCGCCATTCGATATGTCCTACATTACTACAACCCACCTGCTCGAGCGCGTTCATCCAGAAACTCTCGTTGTCAATGACCCGGCATCGGTTCGTAATGCGCCGGAAAAAATACTGGTAATGGATTTTCCCGACCTGATGCCAGAAACGCTGATTACCAGAAATCTTGATGCGATCATCGCTTTTAGCCAAGAATTCAAGGATATTATTCTCAA
>JAKISV010000008.1 GCA_021648425.1 Rhizobiaceae bacterium | reverse complement strand
GCCGGGATAAGTGACATCGACAATCTGCTGCAAAACCTCATTGTCAGGAAAACTGATATAGTGAAAAAAGCAACGACGCAGAAATGCATCCGGCAGTTCTTTTTCATTGTTGGAGGTAATGATGACAATCGGGCGATGTTTCGCCTTGATGGTTTCGCCGGTCTCGTAGACATGAAACTCCATCTTGTCGAGTTCCTGCAACAGATCATTGGGAAATTCAATATCGGCCTTGTCAACTTCATCAATCAGCAGAACCAGTTTTTCGTCCGCCTCAAATGCCTCCCACATTTTGCCTTTACGAATATAATTGGCCACATCGTGCACCCGCTCATCACCCAATTGACTGTCACGCAACCGCGATACCGCATCATATTCATATAGCCCCTGCTGCGCTTTGGTGGTGGATTTGACGTGCCATTCCAACAACCGCAGCCCTAAAGACTGCGCAACCTGTATGGCCAGTTCGGTTTTACCAGTGCCAGGCTCCCCTTTGACCAGCAACGGTCGCTCAAGGGCAATTGCCGCATTGACTGCAATCGAGAGGTCGTCTCCCGCCACATAGCTGTCAGTTCCATTAAAACGCATAGGTTATTCCTGTATTGTCGCCAGATTTCGCCATTTTGAAATCAATCGCGATTAGTAGTATTGGTTATTCCTCTTGCAGCACAGACTTGCCGCATTTGCAAGAAAGACGGGCTCCGGATTCTGATTGCCGCCAATTACCGCCCTGATAATTTTTCTTGCCGATAGTGCTATTACATATTGCGAAGAACAAATGTAATAGCTATATAGGCGCTTCCACATTTGGGGTGTAGCCAAGTGGTAAGGCAACGCTTTTTGGTAGCGTGTATCGTAGGTTCGACTCCTACCACCCCAGCCAACTGTTCCATGGCCACATTGAGAATGCAGGCTTTTAGTCTGCGCCGCTGGAATTGGTTGTATAAAGTGCAGGAAAGTGGGGGAAATAGGTTTTGCCCCTGGTAAGCAGATATTCCTGAAATGAGGCCATTGCCGGCGAAGTTATACGCCCGCTTCTTGTGACACAAAACCATTGCCGTTTGATCGGCATGCCTTCGACATCGAGAATTACCAGGCGTCCGGAAGATATCTCCTGGGCAATTGTATGAGCGGAAATAAAACCAATTCCCATGCCCGCCATTACCGATTGTTTGATGGTTTCATTTGAATCCATTTCAATCCCCAGCGCATCCAGTTTTCCCGGTATTTCTCCCAAATAAATCTCAAGAGAAATTCTGGTCCCCGAACCCTTCTCGCGAATTAGAAATGTCTCCTGTGATATGCGTTCCTTGCTGATTTCATGTTTATTGGCCAACACATGATCAGGAGATGCAACTACCACCAACGGGTGGTCGCCGAAGATGAAGGAATTCACATCAACGGATTTGGGTGGCCTGCCCATGATAAAAATATCCGCCTCGTGGCTGAGCAGCATATCAATCAGCTGTTCGCGGTTTCCAACCCTCATCAACACTTCCACATCGCGGTGAGTTTTGGCAAAGCCTGTCACCAGATAGGGTGCAAAATATTTGGCCGTTGAGACGATGCCAAGCCTGATACGTCCCGCTTTCCCACCCTTGATGGCATCAATCTTGTCTTCCAGTTGACGCAAAATACCATCGATTGCACCCGCTGCCTCCACATAGGCTTTGCCTGCAACAGTAGTGCGCATTCCTTCATAAGAACGCTCAAACAACAAAATATCGTTGGCGTTCTCCACTTGTTTTAATTGCAATGTCACCGCTGGTGCGGTCAGCCCCACATTTCGCGAGGCAATGGAAATTTTCTTTGCTTTGTCAATCGCTTGAATGGATCGCAGCTGTCTGATTGTCAGGTTTCGCATAAGATACATTAAAAAAACTTATGTAAAAAGTAAATAAAATAAATTTTACTTACATTCCTAAATTTGTATTTATCACCCCATATTTGAAAACGCATGTCATTTCTTGAGGAGAATCATGTGGCCGGAGCAACCCTTGAAGCATTTCTGAAAACCAACGTTTCCGCAGATAGCGAAAATGGTGAGGCGATTGGAGACATTTTGCTGGGCCTGGCTGAATGTGCAAAAAATGTACGCGGATTTATAAACCAGGGCGCGCTTGGTTCCGCTTTTGCCGGCACCAAAGGTTCCACCAATGCCGATGGTGATTCCCAGAAAGAACTGGACGTTTTTGCTGATGACAATTTTCTCGAAGCCATGCGGGAACTTCCCATTGCCCTATATGGTTCAGAAGAAATCAGCCATCCGGTGCTGCTTGATAAAGACAAAAAATATGTCATTGCCATTGATCCCCTCGATGGGTCCTCAAATATTGATACCAATGTATCGATAGGCACAATATTTGCCATTCTCCCCGTAACCGGCGACCCTGCAAAAGACCCCGACGCCTCTTTCCTGCAACCGGGCAATAAACAACTTGCTGCGGGGTATTTTATCTATGGTCCCCAATTGGCGCTTGTAGTCACACTGGGCAGCGGCACTCATATTTTTGTATTTTCCAGTCGCATTGGCGCATTTGTTCAGGCCTATGAGAGCCTGATGATTCCTGAAAGAACCCAGGAATATGCAATTAATGCATCCAACCACAGAAATTGGGGTGACCCGGTACGCCTTTATATCGATGACTGCCTTGCCGGAGTTGATGGACCGCGAGAGAAAAACTTCAACATGCGCTGGGTGGCATCCCTGGTTGCTGATACCTATCGCATCCTCATTCGCGGCGGAATTTTTCTATATCCCGGCGATGCGCGCAAAGGTTATGCCAACGGCAGATTACGCCTTGTATATGAAGCAAATCCCATTGCCATGCTGATAGAGCAGGCCGGTGGCAGAGCAACCTGTTGCACTGAAAAACCGGAACAAAGAATTCTCGATATTTTTCCCACAGACCTGCATCAACGCATTCCCCTGATTTTCGGCTCGCGCAACGAAGTCGATCGGGTAGGGCGTTATCACACAGATCCCGGAATGATTGGCGACAGATCACCTCTGTTTGGCAATCGCGGGTTGTTCAGGGCCTAGGTCAGGATAAAAATTATGTCAGCAAAACACCCAATCATTTCCATAACAGGTTCCTCAGGCGCTGGAACATCGACTGTTCAGGAAACATTCGAACAGATTTTCCGCCGCGAGAACGTTACCGCTTCTTTTATCGAAGGTGACTCTTTTCACCGTTTTGACCGCATGGCAATGAAAGCAAAAGTTGCTGAAGAAGAAGCCAACGGCAACAAGAATTTCAGTCATTTCAGTGCGCAAGCCAACGAGTTGGAAATTCTAGAATCCGTATTCGAGGAATATGGCCGCAAAGGCAAAGGCCGCGCGCGCCACTATGTGCACAATGACAAAGAAGCCGAACTTTATGGTTCACCTGCGGGCACATTTACTGACTGGAAGGAATTCGGAAATTCTGACTGTCTTTTTTATGAAGGCCTTCATGGTTGTGTGGTGACCGACAATGTCGATATTGCCAAACATGCTGATCTGAAAATCGGCGTGGTGCCGGTAATCAACCTGGAGTGGATACAAAAACTGCATCGCGACAAGGCAGCGCGTGGTTATTCCACTGATGCGGTAACTGACACGATCCTGCGCCGCATGCCGGACTATGTGAATTACATCGTGCCGCAATTCACCCATACCGATATCAATTTTCAACGTGTGCCAATCGTTGATACCTCCAACCCGTTTATTGCCCGTTGGATACCCACGGCTGAAGAATCAATTCTGGTTATCCGTTTTGCCAATCCGCGCGGCATCGATTTCCCCTACCTGCTGTCAATGATCCAGAATTCATTCATGTCGCGGGCTAATTCAATCGTCGTACCCGGCAACAAACTGGAACTGGCAATGCAACTGATTTTCACGCCGCTCATTCACAAGCTGATAGAGCGCAAGCGCCGGATGTCTTGAGGAGAAATGCCATGAACATGAATGCTGACATATCAGCAGATATAAAAGCCGATGAAACTCAAATGGCCAATGCCATTCGTGCTTTGTCAATGGATGCTGTTCAAAAGGCAAATTCCGGGCATCCCGGCATGCCGATGGGCATGGCTGATGTGGCCACTGTATTGTTTAACCGCTTTATCAATATCGACCCGTCAAACCCCAAATGGCCGGACCGCGACCGCTTTGTTCTGTCTGCCGGTCATGGTTCCATGTTGCTCTATTCCATCCACCATCTGCTTGGTTTTGCCGACATGACAAAACAGCAATTGTCAGATTTCCGCCAGCTCGGTGCAAAGACTGCCGGTCATCCAGAATACGGCCACGCCGATGGCATTGAGACAACCACCGGCCCATTGGGTCAAGGCATTGCCACCGCTGTTGGCATGGCGCTGGGTGAGCGTATGATGGCCGCGCGTTTTGGCCCAAAACTGGTCGACCATTTCACCTACGTAATTGCCGGTGACGGTTGCCTGCAGGAGGGCATCAGCCATGAGGCCATTGATCTGGCCGGCCATCTCAAACTCTCCCGCCTTATCTTATTGTGGGATGACAATGATATATCCATCGATGGCGCAATTTCCCTGTCAACTTCGATGAACCAGGCGATGCGGTTTAAAGCGGCGGGCTGGCACGTCAGCAAAGTTGATGGCCATAATCCTGAAGAAATTGCAGCAGCTATTGAAGCAGCGCGCAAATCACGCAAGCCCTCATTTATTGCCTGCAAAACGGTAATCGGCAAAGGCGCCCCCAACAAGCAGGGCTCCCACAAAGTTCATGGTGCCCCCCTGGGTGAAGATGAAATCGCTGCCACCCGCAAGAGCATCGGCTGGTCACATTCTCCATTCGAAGTACCTGCAAAAATCAGCGCCATGTGGCAGGCAATATCTGCCCGTGGAAAACGAGCCAGAACGAATTGGGCTGCGCGGCTGGAGGCTTCCCCGCGCAATAAATCCTTTGAAGTCGCTCTTGCCGGTGACATGCCCGCAACGCTAAACAGAAAACTCTCAGCCTTTCGCCGCGAACACGTGGACAAGGAAACCAAAGTTGCTACCCGCAAAGCCTCAGAGATGGTTTTGGAAGTGGTAAATTCTGCCACCAAACTGACAATTGGCGGTTCCGCCGATCTTACGGGTTCAAACCTGACAATCACCTCCGGCATGGAAACCATCAAACCTGGTAAATTCAAGGGTCGCTATATCCATTATGGCATTCGCGAACACGGCATGTCGGCCGCCATGAACGGTCTGGCTCTGCACGGTGGATTTGTTCCCTATGGTGGAACGTTTATGGTGTTTTCAGACTATGCTCGCGGCGCAATGCGCTTGTCAGCATTAATGGAACAGCGGGTGATTTATGTACTCACCCACGATTCTATTGGCCTGGGCGAAGACGGCCCCACCCACCAGCCGGTGGAACATCTGGCCATGTTGCGCGCCACACCAAATATCAACGTCTATCGTCCTGCTGACATTATCGAAACCGCTGAATGCTGGGAACTGGCGCTTAATGATAAATCCGCCCCCGGTGTATTGGTCTTGTCTCGACAGGGACTGCCTATGTTGCGGACATCCCACAACCCAAAAAACCTCTCCCAAAACGGTGCTTATGTTTTGCTTGAAACCCAGGGTCCACGAGATGTAACCCTGATAGCCACCGGTTCCGAGGTCGAAATCGCCAAAGCTGCATCCGATGCACTTTTGGCAGAATCAGGCATCAAAGCTGCTGTTATTTCAATGCCCTGTTGGGAAAAATTCGAAACTCAAAGCGATGAATATCAGGCGAACGTCCTGGGCAGTGCGCCACGCATTGCCATTGAAGCTGCTGCCCGTATGGGTTGGGATCGCTGGATTGGTGCCAATGGAAAATTTATCGGCATGAACTCCTTTGGTGCCAGCGCCCCGGCACCCGATCTCTATAAGCATTTTGGCATTACCGCCGAAAATATCGCCAAAACCGCCCGTGACTTGATCAAGTAGACATCAGGTAGACAAGGACAAGATAAATGCCCTCCCCAAATAGTGCCATCAACAGATTATTTGCTGTGACACAAGCGTCTGGAGATATGACTCAAAGCGGGAATCTGGTAACAGTTGCCAGCGGCGCAGATACGGTTGCAGCATTAAATGTTGCAAACGTCTCCAGCCGCTTTGCATATCTGTTAACCGCCGGCGGGGCATTCCTGGAATGGTTCGAAGGTAAAGATTTATTGGGCATCAAAGCCCTAAGAACCAGTTTGGAGAATTAAACAATGGCTCGTATCACACTTCGCCAGTTACTCGATCACGCCGCTGAAAACGGCTATGGCGTTCCCGCTTTCAACATCAACAATATGGAACAGGGTCTGGCTATCATGGAAGCGGCCAAGGCCGTTGATGCTCCCGTTATTATCCAGGCTTCGCGCGGCGCACGCGGTTATGCCAGAGACATTATGCTGGCAAAAATGATTGATGCCCTGGCGGAGATTTACCCTTATATCCCGGTCTGCATGCATCTTGACCACGGCAACGATACTTCGACTTGCATCAGTGCCATTCGCCACGGCTTTACCTCGGTGATGATGGACGGATCACTGGAAGCTGATGCGCAAACACCTGCTTCCTATGATTATAACGTTGATATCACCGAAAAAGTCTCAACCATGGCCCACTGGGTTGGCGCTTCTGTCGAAGGTGAACTTGGTGTCTTGGGTTCGCTTGAAACCGGCGAAGGTGAAGCTGAAGACGGCCATGGCGCTGTTGGTAAACTGTCTGAAGATCAATTGCTGACCGATCCTGACCAGGCCGTTGACTTTGTTCAACGCACCAAAGTTGACGCCTTGGCAATCGCCTGTGGTACATCGCATGGCGCCTACAAATTCACCCGTAAGCCTGACGGTGATATTCTGGCAATGAACGTCATCGAGGAAATCCACAAAAAGCTGCCTGATACTCACCTGGTGATGCATGGCTCTTCATCTGTTCCCCAGGAACTACAGGACATCATCAATAAATACGGCGGCAAAATGCCCCAAACCTATGGTGTGCCGGTGGAAGAAATTGAACGCGGCATCAAGAATGGTGTCCGTAAAGTCAATATCGACACCGACTGCCGCATGGCAATGACCGGACAATTTCGGAAAATCGCCAATGATCACCCCCAGGAATTTGACCCGCGTAAATTCCTGAAACCAGCAATGGATGCAATGACCGATCTTTGCAAAGACCGTTTTGAAAGATTTGGTACCGCGGGCAACGCACCCAAAATTAAAGTCATCGCCATAGACGATATGGCAAAACGTTACGCTGATGGATCACTCGATCCAAAAACCTCCTGAATAAACACCAGGGCCGGGAATTTCCATTCAGGCGTAATATCAAACTGAAAACATAGGAAATTAAGATGAACGAACAATCAAAACCCGCCAAAACATACAAGGCTGGCGTAACGGATTATCGCGATAATTATTGGGAACCCGATTATGTTCCTGTCGATAGCGATATTCTGGCTTGTTTCAAAATTACGCCCCAGCCTGGGCTGCCGCGCGAAGAAGTTGCCGCTGCGGTTGCCGCTGAATCATCCACCGGCACCTGGACAACCGTGTGGACCGATCTTTTGACGGATCTTGATTATTATAAAGGCCGCGCCTATGCCATCGAAGATGTGCCCGGTGATGATGAATCCTACTATGCATTCATCGCCTATCCGATGGGCCTGTTTGAAGAAGGTTCGGTGGTCAATGTGTTCACTTCGCTGGTGGGTAATGTGTTTGGTTTTAAAGCCCTTCGCGCCCTGCGTCTTGAAGATGTGCGTTTCCCGCTTTGGTTTGTTACCGGCTGTGCCGGCCCGCCACACGGTATTCAGGTCGAACGTGACAAATTGAACAAATATGGCCGCCCATTGTTGGGCTGTACCATCAAGCCAAAACTTGGCCTTTCTGCCAAAAACTATGGCCGCGCCTGTTATGAGGGACTGCGCGGTGGTCTTGATTTCACCAAGGATGATGAGAACATTAACTCCCAGCCTTTCATGCGCTGGCGTGATCGATTCCTGTTTGTTCAGGAAGCCATTGAAAAAGCCCAGGCTGAAACCGGCGAGATCAAGGGTCACTATATGAACGTGACAGCGCCTGATGTGGAAGAAATGTTCAAGCGGGCAGAATTCGCCAAGGAACTTGGTACACCGATCATTATGAGTGACTATCTGACGGTTGGTTGGGCAGCGCACAATTCGCTGTCCAAATGGTGCCGCGACAATGGCCTTTTGCTGCACGTTCACCGTGCCATGCACGGCGTGATTGACCGACATCCAAAACACGGCATCAACTTTCGTGTGCTGGCTAAAATGCTGAGACTGCTTGGTGGTGACCATCTGCACTCCGGTACGGTTGTTGGCAAGCTCGAAGGCGACCGCGCTGCAACCCTTGGCTGGGTTGATCTGATGCGTGAAAAATTCATCAAGGAAGACCGTTCACGCGGCATTTTCTTTGACCAGGATTGGGGCCAGATGCCCGGCGTTATGCCTGTGGCATCAGGCGGAATTCACGTCTGGCACATGCCTGCGCTGGTCAACATCTTTGGTGATGATGCCTGCCTGCAGTTTGGCGGCGGAACGCTGGGACACCCATGGGGTAATGCTGCTGGCGCTGCTGCAAACCGTGTCGCACTTGAAGCCTGCGTCAAGGCGCGCAACGAAGGTCGCGAACTTGAGAAAGAAGGCAAAGACATTCTGACCGCTGCAGCCAAACACTCACCCGAACTGAAAATCGCCATGGAAACATGGAAAGAAATCAAGTTCGAATTTGATACCGTGGACAAACTGGATGTCAGCCACAGATAATCGTGGCGACAACTCTCCATTAATTCAAATTCATACAATCAAGGAACAACACAATGAGTGATGTACAAGACTATAATTCGCGTCTATCCGACCCAAACAGCCGCAAGATGGAAACATTTTCCTATCTGCCACAATTGACTGATGATGAGCTGCGCAAGCAGGTGGAATACATCGTTGCCAATGGCTGGAACCCCGGTATTGAACATACTGAGCCCGAACATTCCATGTCCAACTACTGGTACATGTGGAAACTGCCAATGTTCGGCGAAACCGATGTGGACGCGATTTTTACCGAACTTGAATTGTGCAAAAAAGCAAACCCGAAAAACCATGTTCGGTTGATCGGTTACGACAATTTCAAGCAATCCCAGGGCACAGCAATGGTGGTGCATCGCGCTGAAATCAAAATTTGATTTCCAACTTGCCTCAATCAGGCGGGGGCCGCAATTCGGCGACCCCTGGCCTGCCCAATTTGTGAAAATTCGCCTGTAATACAGCGAGGAGCCCTCCATGAGCAGCCTTGACCCCAAACAGTTTCTGATCGCCAGGGAACCCTACTACCGACCAGTCGCCGATGAAATCGAGCGTTACACAGCCGCCTATGATGTGCGTATGCCAGTGATGCTGAAAGGCCCAACTGGTTGCGGCAAGTCACGTTTTGTCGAATATATGGCCTGGAAACTGGGCAAACCGTTAATCACCGTTGCCTGCAACGAAGACATGACCGCATCAGATCTGGTCGGACGTTTTCTGCTCGACGTTAACGGAACACGATGGCAGGACGGGCCGCTCACCACAGCCGCGCGCATCGGTGCAATCTGCTATCTTGATGAGGTTGTTGAAGCACGTCAGGATACCACAGTGGTAATCCACCCCCTGACCGACCACCGTCGCCAGTTGCCTCTGGAAAAAAATGGCGAACTCGTCGATGCCCACCCGGATTTTCAGGTGGTGATTTCTTATAACCCCGGCTACCAGTCGATGATGAAAGACCTCAAACAATCCACCAAGCAGCGTTTTGGTGCGATGTCCTTTGATTTCCCGCCACCTGATGTTGAATCAGAAATCATTTCCCATGAATCAGGGGTTGATTTAAAACTGGCAGAACGCCTGGTGCAGGTCGCCCAGCGCTCGCGCAATCTGAAAGGTCACGGACTGGATGAGGGCATGTCTACCCGCTTGCTGATCTATGCAGGCCAACTGATCAAAAAAGGCATTTCAACATCGGCCGCCTGTCAGATGGCCCTTGTCGAACCGCTCACCGACGACCCCGATATGCGTGACACGCTGGAAGCAGCAGTAAAAACCTTCTTCCCTGATACTGACAAACCGGCTGGCGGGTAGTTTCATGAGCATCAATCTTGACGATTACCGTGAAGAATTGATCAAGTCAGCCCCCCAGCTGACCGACACACTTGAGGGAACCTTTCAGGAAGCCGCCCGGGTAATGTCTCCTGCAGGGCTGAAAGACTATCTGGACGGTGCGCGCGCCATGACCAGCCTGGGCAAAGGCCCTGAGCTGCTAACCACCTATCTTGATGTGATGCCGCAGGTAGCCAAAGAGTGCGGCGAGGATATTGTTCGCGACAGTGTTGGAGCAATCCTGAAACTGGCTTCTATGGCTTCAGGAGAAGTGCTTGTTTTAATGCTGTCAACATTGCCCAGTGCTGCACGAAGGCTGGGAGATCCCGATTTGTTGCGCGGTTATCTGAACCTGCTGCATCGCCTGGCTGCAAAAGCACCACGTGGCCTGCGCCCGATGTTTGGCGTCATTGATGAATTGCTTTCCAAGCTTACCCTCTCAGGCCTGCGGCGCTGGGTTGATTTTGGTGCCAATGCCTATCGCCGTGACTTGCCAAAACAAGCCGGTTATTTTGGACTTGAAAGTGAAGATTCGCGCGCCATACTCAAACAGGAACGCCGTGGCACACTGTTCATTGATGCCCAGCGGCGGTTGAACTTCTATTTACGCGCATTTTGGGCACGCGATTTCTTTTTGCGTCCCAGTGCGGCAGATTATCTGGGGTTTCGCCCGTTTATCGAAGAAGGCGCATTGCATCTGCCCGATGCTGTTGACAATATCGGCGATATTGCCGGCCTCGATTTATACCGCGCCATGTGCGCCCATATGGCAGCCCATGTCACCCATTCCAGTGCCGGTCTGTCAGCCCAGGCACTCAGCCCCGCCCAACTGTTTTTTGTCGGCTTGCTGGAAGACGCAAGGGTGGAATATTGCGCCATCCAGCAATTTCCGGGTCTGCAGCAGATGTGGAAATCTCTGATGATGAGGCCACTGGCTAAGGGTGAAAAATACGAACACGAAACCATGCCGCTGCTTGAGCGTATCGCGCTGGCATTGCTTGAACCGGGAATATCCACCGAAGATTTACGCATGGATGCCCTGATTGAGCAGTTTCACATCAACATTGAAGAAAACAAGAACGAAACAATGTTTTCCTGGGGTCTTGGTCTGGAACTGTTCAACCTGCTGGCGGAGCGCCGCGCCGTGCCAAGTCTGCGAATTCTCGAATCCCTGCGCATACCCTACCGCGATGACAACCGTTTTGTCTGGGCATTGGATGATTATGACTGGTCGCAAGCGGTTTCAGGAATGACCGACAGACAACAGCAGGTCCGCAAAAATGTCGGCCTGATGGAAATGGTCAACGAAGTTGAAGTGGAAACAGCCGGTGATGATGCCCAGGAAATCTGGGTTCTGTCTACGGAATTGTTTCCCTACGAAGACGAGGGCGTATCCTATAATGAAATGGAAGGCAAAGAGCCGGTTTCCGATCCTTTCCATTACCCGGAGTGGGACTATAAAGTGCAGTTGCATCGACCAAGTTGGGCGACGGTTTACGAGCGCCGTCAGGGTCGCGGGGACCCCGATTTAATTGATGATATGCTTAATCAGCACAAAGGTGTCTCTCACCGTATTAAACAAATCATCGATCGCCTGCGCCCCCAGGGAGTGTCCCGCCAGCGCAGGCTTGAAGATGGTGATGAACTTGATATCAATGCGGCGGTTGAAGCCCTGGTAATGGCCCGCATCGGTATGCAGCCCGATACCCGCATCACCATGCGCAATGTTATCAATCGCCGGGATCTGGCCGTGGTGATATTGCTGGATCTGTCTGAATCCACCAACGAGATGGTGCGCGGCGCTGAAAAAACCGTGCTTGAACTCACCCGCGAAGCCTCCGCCCTTGTAGCCACTGCCATCAGCGGCATTGGTGACCCGTTTGCCATCCACGGTTTTGCCTCCGATGGCCGCCACGATGTACAATATTACCGTTTCAAGGATTTTGAGCAACGCCTCGATGAAGATGTCAAAAGCCGCCTGGCAGGTATGAAAGGTGGCCTTTCAACCCGCATGGGTGCCGCAATGCGCCATGCCGGTCACCATCTGTTACAACGAAGCGAACAGCATAAACTCTTGTTGATTGTCACCGATGGCGAACCCGCCGATATCGACGAACGCGACCCGCAATACCTGCGCATGGATGCAAAAAAAGCCACCCAGGAATTAAGCCGCGTCGGCATCAACAGCTATTGCCTGACCCTCGACCCGCAGGCCGACAGATATGTGGAGCGCATTTTTGGGGCTAATAACTATACTATTGTTGATCAGGTTCAGCGCCTGCCCGAAAAACTGCCCAGCCTGTTCGCCAACTTGACACGATGATATCAAACCGTTCAACCAAGGATTAAACCAATGCCAAACAAAACTATAATCGCCCCTTCCGTACTGGCTTCTGATTTTTCCAAACTGGGAGATGAAATCGAGGCTGTAGTGGAAGCGGGTGCCGACTGGATACACCTTGATGTTATGGATGGTCACTTTGTGCCAAACATCACTTTTGGACCGGGCATCATCAAAGCGGTTCGTGACCGCACTGATAAGATTTTCGATTGCCACCTGATGATCGAACCCTGCGACCCCTATCTGGCAGCGTTTGCTGACGCGGGTTGTGACATCATCACTGTTCATGCTGAAGCAACAAAGCATCTTGATCGCTCCCTGCAGGCCATACGCGATCTGGGCAAAAAGGCCGGTGTGTCAATTAACCCGCATACACCTGAAAACGTTATCGAATACGTGCTCGACCGTCTCGACCTGATTTTGCTGATGACCGTCAATCCGGGATTTGGAGGCCAGAAATTCATTCATCCGGTGGTCGAAAAGACCCGCCGCATCAAACAGATGATAGGCGACAGGCCCATAGACATTGAAATCGATGGCGGTGTAACCGCTGAAACCGCACCGCTGGTTGCAGCCGCCGGAGCCAATGTGCTGGTGGCAGGTTCAGCCATCTTCAATGGCGGTTCAACAAAGGCTTATAGGGATAATATTACCGCTATTCGCAGCGCCGCCGATGCGGTAGCCTGAATAAACGAAACCAACATAAGAGATATTCTCATGGCTGCAACACCACCCGTTTGTGATTTTGGCTGGAAAGCAATTGATGCCACTCTTCCCGGCGTTGATGGTAAAGATCACTCGATATTTAAACATGCCGGCCCCAACGGATTGCTGGTGGCCTTCATCTGCAATCACTGCCCCTATGTGGTGTCAGTAATCTCGCGCATCGTTCGCGATGCTAACGAGTTGAAAGATCACGGTGTAGGTTTTGTTGCCATCAGTGCCAACGATGTGGAAGCCTATCCTCAGGATTCATTTGAAAATATGAAAATTTTTGCTGAGCAGCATTCTTTCATGTTTCCCTACCTTTATGACGAAAGCCAGGATATCGCCCGCAAATATGACGCCGTTTGCACACCTGATTTTTTCGGCTTTAACAGGGCCCTGGAACTGCAATACCGAGGCCGCCTTGATGCTTCGCGCAAGGAAACAGGGCCTGACGATTTGCGCCGCGACCTGTTTGAAGCAATGAAGCTGGTAGCTGAAACAGGTAAAGGCCCTGCTGACCAGATCCCTTCCATGGGCTGCTCAATTAAATGGAAAGAAGACGCCGCGTGACAATAACTGCCAAAGCCGTCCTGTTTGATCTCGACGGCACGCTTATTCATTCAGCACCTGATTTGCACCAGGCCGCCAATTCAATCTGCAAAACGCGCGGCTGGGAAGAATTCAACCTGGAAACCATTACCTCATTTATCGGCAACGGTGTGCCGGTGTTGGTGAAGCGGATATTTGACGCACGCGGCGCGTCCATTGAAGAGGCGGACTATCAGACTGCTATTATGGATTATCTGGCCTATTACGACGATCATGCCACCGATTTAACCAAACCCTATGATGGAATTATTGAGGCCCTTGACTGGTTGAAAGAAAAAGGCGTGCCTCTGGGAATGGTAACCAACAAGCCCGAGGCTCCGGCAAAGGCTATTTTGCAGGTATTGAAGCTGGACCACTACTTTTCCACAGTAATCGGTGGCGATACCACGCCAGCCAAAAAACCTGATCCCGCACCCTATCTGGCGGCTTGCGAACAATTGGGCATCGCACCCAGTGACACCATCTATGTTGGTGACAGTGAAACCGACGGCAAAACCGCACTGGGCGTAAATGTGCCATTTGTGCTTTTTACCGGCGGCTATCGAAATTCTACCATTGAAGAAATTCCTCATTGGCAAACTGTTGACAATTTTGGTGAGCTGATAGATGTTCTGCAAAAATCTACCGGCTAAACCGGAAACGCTCTAAGAAATTTCAAATCCCTATATGACTCTCAAAGCACTGATATTTGATGTTGACGGCACCCTTGCTGAAACAGAGGAAAGCCATCGCGTGTCCTTCAATCAGGCCTTTGCAGAAACCGGCATGGATTGGAACTGGTCTCGCGACCTTTACCGCAAGCTTCTCAAAACCAATGGCGGCATACATCGCCTGCGCAAATTTGCTGAACTGGAAAATGTTGAGCAGCCCGATTGCCTGAAACTTCACGCCCGCAAAACAGAGATTTATCAGGAAAATGTCTCCGCCGGAAAAGTGCCATTGCGGCCCGGCGTTGAACGGTTAATCCGGCAGGCGCGCGAAGCCGGTTTGCCTATGGCTATTGCTACTGCCACCGGCCTGTCCAATGTGTATTCGTTGCTCACCAAAAACCTGGGTGAGGGGTCTATCGAATGGTTCAAAGTTATTTCCACCGCAAATGATACAACCAAAAGAAAACCCGATCCGCATGTTTTTCAAATCACCTTGGACCGCCTCGAACTTAAAGCGCATCAATGTCTGGCATTTGAAGATTCCCGCAATGGTTTGCTCTCGTCCACCAGCATTAACATCCCCACACTGGTAACCCCAAGTGTCTACACTGATGACCAGGATTTTAGCGAGGCAATGTGCGTGGTAACCACTCTTGGTGAACCAGAATATCATGCCGAACATATTTCAGGCACGAGAATTGGCAGCGGTATAATCGATGTGGAAGCGCTAAAAAGTGCTTTTGCCTAGAGCGGCAGGGTTTCAGTATTGTTTAATTCTCGCCACTTCTTTTGTTAAAGCAACATATCAAAACACAAATCTGACAGATTGAATCATATTGACGACAATTGCCCTTAAGCTGTTGTAAAATAATAGATTACACTACAATCCAAAATGTTGTTTTGATGCTCGCCACTTGAATCAAAACATCAATTCCACCAAATCCACAAACATGATAGAATAGCCCTGACAGGCAGCGATGGCGTCGTTGCGACAAAATAATATACCCATGTCCTGTACGCCCGGATAATTTAAATCCGGGAATTATCCCGGAATATACCGGAGAAATAATCATGGCAGCGCAAATCGAACGCCCGCAATATTTCCATTTCAAAAACGGTTCCAAAAACCAGTTGCCGTTTTCTCAAAGCGAATATGATGCACGGCTGGGCGGCTTGCGAGCTATCATGTCAGAGCGAAATTTGGACGCAGTCCTGCTGACATCGATGCACAATGTCGCCTATTATAGCGGCTTTTTATATTGCTCTTTTGGCCGTCCTTATGCCTGTGTTGTCACCCATGATCGTGCTGTTACAATTTCAGCAAATATCGATGGCGGACAACCCGGCCGCCAAAGTGCTCACGAAAATTTAACCTACACTGACTGGCAGCGTGACAACTATTGGCGAGCGGTAAAATCTGTATTTGGCGGGTCCAGATCAATTGGTTTTGAGGGTGATCATTTGACCTTGATTCAGCGCGATAAGCTGGCCGAATTTCTGGGTGTTATCCAAACCGCCGATATAGCACCGGCAACCATGTCCCAACGTATGCGAAAGTCGAATGCTGAATTGGAGCTGATCCGCGAAGGTGCACGAATTGCAGATGTTGGCGGCGAAGCAATCAAGAGTGCCATTAGCCAAAACACCCGCGAAATTGACATTGCCATGGCAGGCCGTAACGCCATGGAAATCGAAATCGCCCGTTCCCACCCCAATTCAGAAATCCGCGACAACTGGGTTTGGTTTCAATCGGGTATCAACACCGATGGCGCCCATAATCCGGTGACTACCAGAAAACTGCAAAGGGGCGACATTCTCAGCCTTAACGCGTTCCCGATGATTTCGGGTTATTATACCGCCCTGGAGCTAACGCTGTTTTTGGGTGAGCCCGATGAAACCTCCCTGAAAATCTGGCAGGCAAATGTCGAGGCGCATGAACTGGGCATATCGCATATCAGGCCGGGTAAAACCTGCGCGCAAATATGCCAGCACATTAATGCATTCTTCGAAGAAAAAAACCTGCTGCAATATCGCACATTCGGCTATGGCCATTCATTTGGCTTGCTGTCCCACTATTATGGCCGCGAAGCAGGGCTGGAGTTGCGCGAGGACATTGACACGGTGCTTGAACCAGGCATGGTAATATCGATGGAGCCAATGCTCACTATCCCCCAGGGCCAATCCGGGGCGGGGGGTTATCGCGAGCATGATATCCTGATTATCACCAAAGAAGGCGCGCAAAACATAACCCGATTTCCCTATGGTCCTGAGCACAATATCATTGAGGGCTGATAGAACCCTCAACCCAAACTGCAATTCGCCTTGTTACAAGGAGAGCAATATGGCTAATTTAACTTCCAGTTGGCAATTTTGGGCGGTTCTTGCCGCAATATTTGCAGCGCTCACCGCGATATTGGCAAAAGTCGGCGTTGAAGGCATCAACTCAAATTTCGCAACCTTCCTGCGAACGATTGTCGTTGTCGTAGCGCTTGGGATATTGGTGTTTGCCACCGGCCAGACTCAAAGCCTCGCTACCATTTCCACAAAAACCCTGATTTTTCTGGCATTATCAGGCCTTGCCACCGGTGCCTCATGGCTTTTTTACTTCAAAGCACTGCAGATGGGTAAAGCCTCCCAGGTAGCCCCGGTAGATAAATTAAGCGTCGTATTAGTTGCTATTTTTGCGGTTATGTTTTTGGGAGAGCGGCTGTCTATGCAGGGCTGGGCTGGAATATTCCTCGTTGCCACTGGAGCACTATTGGTTTCTCAAGGGTAATTATTGACTGCTGGGGCGAAATTTCCACGGAATTAAAAACAGATAATCCCGTGTTTTTGCCAGGTTATGGCAATCCTGACAAAATTGCATGCTGTTATCGCCTTTAACTGCACTGTCGCCAAATAGTGAACCATCGGGCATAATCATTGCATAGCGCCAATTGCCGGTATCAGGGCTTGTTCCCTCAGCCAGCTTTTCCATGATAAACAACGCACCGGCGAAAATCTCGCCATCGTCAGTAACCGTGAAACTGTCCTTTGCCAGCACCGAACCCGCTGGCATTTTCTGGCCCCGGCGAAGTTTCAGATAACCGCTGGAAATTTTGTTGCCATAATTGTTGAGAAACCGGTTGCCATGCCCCGCTGACAGATAAGGCGCATTATTGTCCCGCCGCCAGTTGCTGTAGTCTTTCGCTGACTTGTATCCGGACTGGGCATAGCCTTGCGCCATCTGGTCGATGATATTGTCATAAACATCCATGGCATTGGAAGCATCAAGGTTTGCCGGGCGCTCAATTTTGAAATGCTCCACCTGCTTGAATGGATCATCTGATCCCGCTTGCGCCTGGGTGAATAACAGCGCCCCCATAGCCAGCGCCAATATCCTCTCCAGTCTGAATTTTCCCATCTTCCTCACCTTTGCTGTAACCTGCTGCGGTTTCAGTCTCAGATAGGAAAGTGCCTAACCGTTTGCGCGTAAATTCACGCAAAATTGCATGGACGTGAAGTGGTGTTACTGCGCCTGCAATATGTAAAATGTATAGCCATAGTCATCGCTATAGCGGTGATACAGTTCGATTTCCTCTACGGTTTCTTTCATAACAGCCTGCATTGCAGACGTCGCATCTGTGCGTAATTCATCCATACGCGCCATCAGTGGAGCATAATAGTTTTCCAGCCAGCCACGTTGTGGCATTCTTACCTGATCAAGTGCTTTGTACCCGCAATCCAATGCTAGCTGGTGATTTTGATCCTCTGTCCCCATCGCCGGATATGCGTTTTTCCAGAAACTGACAATTTCCAGCGCAGGCTTATCACTGTGCCAGCAGCATTCTGATATTACAGCTAATCCTCCCTTTGCCAGCAAAGGCCGCCAGCATTCAAGTGCACCGCGAAAGGTCAGGTTATAGGCAGCCCCCTCTGACCACAGCAGGGCCAGTTCACCATCAACCCAGTCAAGTTTGCTCATATCCGCTTCAATCGGCAAAATGAGATGGCTCAGATTACTGGCCGCAGCTTTTTTCGTCAGCGTTGCCAGAAATTGCGGGCTAAGTTCGACGGCCCGAACGGGCGCATCAAGCAATTCTGCCAACATCAGGCTGGCATGGCCGGTCCCACATCCCAGATCAGCGATATTTGGATTTTCAGGGAAATCAGGCAGGTTTTTCAGAATGTTTCGCGAGGTCTCATCATCACCAGGACCAAGACGATCAAGTTCCGCATATAAAAGCATCATTGCTTCGAATTCTGCGGATGGCGGTTTGCTCATAATTTGGGAATTTCGCGATTGAAATGTAATTCAAAAACGATCCGTCGAATTTCAGCACAGTTGTTTCTTATCGCTATAATTGCATAAAACAATATGTTTCAGTTTGGATACTCAAATAGAAGCGCAGCTTTAAATCCCAAGAACCTTCACCGAAGTATTTTCTTCAATCTCCACCGTCTGCTCGCGTTTGAGATAATCAGCAACCACATCCCAGATTGCAGGCCCCTCGGTGCCTTCATTTACAGATGCCCAACCGGCAACGGTGTAGGTTTTGGCGGAGTCGATTTTTTCGCCGGTTTTCAACAATGTCATGTCAGTGATACGGCTGCCGATTTCTTTGTTGACGTCAATGGTATAACCCATGCCGCCCACACGCACCATATCGCCACCTGACTGTAAAAACGGGTCTGTATTGAACAGATTATCAGCTATATCCTCGACGACATCCTTCAGCAGTTGGCCGGTCATTTCGGTGCGATAGGCTTCCGGATAACTCATTGCCGTACCATTATGAACATCTTCAACCGTAATATCCTGCCCCGGAAGCAGGGATGGTCCCCAGCGGAATCCAGGAGAAAGTGCAATGTCGGCATCACGTTCCTCCAGCAATGCCTGGCAGATCAAATCATCAAAAGTACCGTTGAAATTACCCCGGCGATATAAAAGGCTGTCCGTACGGCCCAGTACGGTTGAAAGTTCCGCCTCATAAGGCGCACGACTATCGTCAATCACCTTGGCCATTTCCGGGTCCGGAGTAATCACGTCAGAGAACACCGGTATAAGTTTATACTTAAACCCTTTAATTTCGCCGTTTTGCACATCCAGATCAAGACGCGAAACAAATTTGCCGTTTGAACCCGATGCGATCAACATGGTTTTCCCTACGAGAACCGGCTCTGGCAGAGCATCGTGGGTGTGGGCAGTGAGAATAACATCAACCCCGGTAAGTATGCCAGCCAGTTTGCGATCCACATCAAACCCGTTGTGAGACAGCAACACCACCAGATCCGCGCCATCATCTCGCGCCGCAGTAATATTCTTCTGCAATTCTTCTTCGCGGATACCAAAAGAAAGGGAAGGAAACATCCACCTGGGGTTGGCTATCGGAAGGTAGGGGAATGCCTGGCCAACCACGGCAATTTTCACGCCGTTTTTCTCAAACATTTTTGTTGAATCATAAGCCGGTTCATTCCACTCATTGTCGAAAATATTCGAACCCAGAAACGGGAAATCCAGTGTTTCAATAATTTCATTAACCCGCTCTTCTCCCAACGTAAATTCCCAGTGCGAAACCATCGCATCAGGCTTGAATACATTCATGATATCAACCATGTCCTGGCCGTTGGTTTTGTTGGCAACAAAAGAGCCCTGCCAGGTATCGCCGCCATCCAGCATCAGCATTTTGTCACCGCGTGTGGCGCGAATTGACTTAACAATGGTGGAAGCCCGGTCAAGGCCGCCCATTTTTCCGTATTCTTTGGCAAGCGCTACAAAATCTACAGATGACAAGGCGTAAGCCTCGGGCATACCCGGTTTCATATTGAACATTTTCAGAAAGTCTGCACCACTCACATGAGGTGGTAAACCGATAACATCGCCTACACCGATATTGATCGATGGCTCGCGGAAATAGATTGGCTTTGCCTGGGCATGAATATCTGTAATGTGGACCAGCGTCACATTGCCATAATCATCGAACTTTAAAATATCGTCCTGGGTCATCGCCTGGGTTGCTGCCAATGCACTCCAGTTGCCGGCACTTCCAGCCCCCATAATAGCTGTGGCTGCAACGCTGGCCTGTAAAAAGTCGCGACGTGAAATCATCAGTTTTCCTCCGTATCCGGTTCTTTGCCGGATTAAATTTCCCAGTTGATATCCTGATTGTGGATTATAGAATTATTAAATCAGAATATCTCACAATTGCAATTTGGAATTCCCGGTTCCAACAATCGCAATTTCCCGGGCAACTATTCCATTGCCCGGGGACTTTCAATAGTTACCCGATTGAAATGGATTTAGTTGCTTTGTATTCAGACCCGTCATCATCGGTCCATGTGAAGTTGAAATCTCCGCTTTCCATGACCTTTGTCGTGAACTGGATATAGGGGTTGGCCGAGATAGAAGGCTCAAGTTTAGCTGAGAACACGGTTTCTCCGTTAAACTCCGCCTTGAACGCATTGATGATCTTGCGCGGGATCATATCCCCGGTTTTTTTGTCCTTGCGCAGGCCCGTTTCCATCTTGTGGCTGATCAGCGTCTTGATTGTGATCACATCACCAGCCGCCGCCTTCTTGGGCACTTTTACTCTTGGTTTTACATCTTTTGACATTTTGAAAAATCTCCTGAACTTGGTGTCTGGGCACTTAACCGCCCCGGCTAGCCGCCGCAGCCGCCGATTGTCACTTTAACCGTCTTGGTATCGCGATAAAACGAGCCATCGCTCATCTTCGCAATCGCAATCAGATCCTGCGTCTTGGCAAGTCGAATGCGCGTCGAGGCATCTGCACTGCCGCTCATTGGTGAAAATCCCAAAATGGCGACCTTCGGCTGGGGATTACCCGTGGCGATAATCAGAACCTCCGCCGCATAATCATCCGCACTCATCGCGCTCTCAACCGAGACCTTGATGGGAACCGTGTTACCGTTCTCGGCAATCTCAGGCGCTCCAAGCGTGACCTTGCCTGAACCAGGCTCCGTTCCGCCCGTGAATTCGGCAATAATATCTTCAACAGCACCCGCATAAGCAGGCGCAACCGAAGAAACAACCAAAGGACCGGCAACCACAACAGCCCCAAGCCCCGCTCCATGGCCAAGTACCTTACGTCTTGATATTGTCATCTCGTATTCTCCCGATATTAGATAATAATTTCGCTGAATTTCCTAATCTGAGTTATCCCTATCAGAAATTCAGAATAAATTCAATAAATTGAATAAGTAAACTTAAATCAGGTATAATTTGGCATCCATAGTGTAATAATGCTGATTACTCGCCTGAAACCACTAGTTAATCTGAATTAAGGCGGTATTAGAAAAATCTAATATCAACTCAACTGCGACATATTGAACGTTTTGGGGTAATTCATCTGACAAACTTTTGAACAGCTTGCCAATATGCTGCCACCATCATCGTAAACATTGACTCTCACATTTATGTGTTTAAATATTCACACATTAGAATTCCCAGATGAGGCATTGATGGTCAGAGTATTAGTTGTACTGTATATCTCAATCAACATATTTTCGATCACTCAGGCAGTGGCGGAGCGCTCTGGAAAGCTTGAAACAAAAGCCATTCTGATTACTACCCATCCAAATGAAGGTCCCGTCAAAGGCGACTTTGAATATGGCGAATATCTTGCCGCCGAATGCGTCACCTGTCATTCTGCGACCGGTAAAGACAAGGGGATTCCCCCCATTACCGGTTGGGACGCAGAAGGATTTATATCGGTGATGAATGCCTACAAAATAAAAGATCTTGAAAATCCGGCAATGCAATTGATTGCCGCTCGCCTGGATGAAGAGCAAATGGCATCTCTGGCACTTTATTTTGCAACGCTGCCGGAGGCCGAATAGCCAAGAAATGAAAGCATCTATTTCTGGAATATCAAAAAAGAAAAATGGTTTATTGTGGAGGAAATACAAATGACCAAAATTAACAGAAGACAATTCAGCGCATTGCTGGGCACTACTGCTGCAGCCGGTGCACTGGCCATGCCCAATGTTACCGGTGCCGCGTCCCACGGGGCAAAGCCCAAAGTTGTGGTAATCGGCGGTGGTGCAGGTGGTGCGACAGCTGCACGCTATATCGCCAAGGATTCAAAAGGTGAGATTGATGTTATCCTGATCGAGCCTTCCAAGCGTTACTACACGTGCTTTTTCTCAAATCTGTACCTGGGTGATTTTCGTGAATATGCATCCATTGGCCATGGCTATGATGGCCTTGCCAACAATCACGGTGTCAACGTGGTGCATGACTGGGCTGCATCTGTCGATGGGGCCAACAAAAAAGTCATACTGGCTTCCGGCGCATCGATTTCTTACGATAAACTGGTGATTTCACCAGGTATCGACATGAAATATGACAGCGTTCCTGGTTATTCCGTTGAAGCGCAATCCAAAATGCCCCACGGCTGGAAGTCGGGAACGCAGGTGCAGGCTATCAAGCACCGTGTGGCAAACATGCCTGAAGGTGGCACATTTGTCATGGTGCCTCCGCCAAACCCGTTCCGTTGCCCTCCAGGACCCTACGAACGCGTTTCAATGATTGCCAACTATTTGAAAAAGAACAATCCGACGGCAAAAATTATCATACTGGACACTAAGCCGAAATTTTCCAAACAGGGCTTGTTCGAGGATGGATGGCAGCGTCATTACGATGGTATGATCGAGTGGATTTCATCAGAAGTGCATGGTGGCATCAAGAATGTTAATCCCGACACTATGGAAATCGAAACTGATCTGGATACATTCAAAGCCGATGCGGCAAGTGTTGTTCCTGCTCAAAAAGCCGGTGCTATTGCTATGAATGCCGGTGTAACTGATGGTGATTGGGCACCAATCATGCCTGCCACCATGGCCTCAAAAGCCGACCCGAACATTTATGTTCTGGGTGATGCTTCTGTAGCCAAATCCATGCCCAAGTCGGGTTTCTCCGCCAATTCACAAGCCAAGGTTGCTGCAAATGCAATTCGCGGCGAATTGACTGGTTCAAAAGTGTTTGAAGCACGCTTTGCCAACACCTGCTGGAGTCTGATCTCCGACAATGACGGTGTTAAAGTTGGAGCCAGCTATAAAGCGGGAGCAGAAAAAATCGACGTCGTCGACAAATTCATCTCCAAAAACGGTGAAGATGAAGCAACCCGCAAGGCTACTTATGAAGAGTCTGAAGGTTGGTATTCAGGTATCACTGCCGACATGTTCAGTTAAGACTGATTGCTTCATCAACAAAAAACAAAGGCCATGCATTCGCTGCATGGCCTTTTTCTTTGGGTGAATTAGCTCAACGAAGTTGACAGTCTTTGTCAGGAACACTTTTGGCGCTGACGTTAGTATCGGTGTCGTCCTCAGGGCTGCAATATAGATTATAAAGCACCATCATTACGGCTTCTACTTCGCCACTGGCCAGAGAATAATTGATTGTCTGTGCATCGCGCCTGGTTGCCACCAGTTTGCCACCCCGCAATTTTGCCAGATGTTGCGATAATGCTGATTGAGACAGGCCAACGGCATCCGCTAACTCCATGACGCATTTTTCACCTTCCAGTAACTGACAAAGAATCAGTAACCGGTTCGGGTTTGACATCATTGTCATCAGCTCGGCCGCTTTTTCAGCGTTTTGTTCCATATCTTGAATATTCATACTTGCTAATTTAGCATCAACTGTTATATCCTGCAAGTGAAAAGTCTTGGAGGACGAATTTGAGTGGATTGGTATTCTCATTGCCAAATCCGCGATGAATCCGGCCGACTTCCCAAGACAGCTATCAGCTATATTCAATTACAACGAAGGAAATATTTATGACTGAGTTTACCCCTTGGTTTTCTTTGGCTGGCGGTTTCCTGATTGGCCTTTCATCAGTCCTGCTTATGCTGTTCCACGGACGAATCGCTGGCATGACAGGGATAGTATCGGGCCTAATTCCACCCATCGCCAGTGATTGGGGATGGCGTGTCGCTTTTGTCGCAGGCGCAATATTGGCCCCTGCAATAATCATTGCTTCAGGTTCACCTGTCGCCTATTCAGTCCCCGTTTCCCAAACCAGCCTTGTCGTTGGCGGGATAATCGTCGGCTTAGGTGTATTCTTCTCCTCTGGTTGTACTTCCGGCCACGGCGTATGCGGCCTGGCAAGGTTTTCAATCCGTTCACTTGCCGCAACGGTAACTTTCATGGCGGTGACATTTATAACCGTCTACGTCATCCGCCACGTGATTGGAGCATAATAATGAAAAGCTTTGTTACCGCACTGTTGATCGGATTGGTTTTTGGCACAGGCATCGCAATCTCCGGCATGATCAATCCGGCAAAAGTTCTGAATTTCTTCGATCTTTTTGGCACCTGGGACCCAAGCCTGGCAATTGTCATGGCCAGCGCATTAGTGACAGCAATGATTGGCTATCGGCTGGTATTTGGAAAATTTCCAAAACCGGTTTTGACTGACAGATTTGCCGTGCCAAAGAATATCACCATTGATGCGCGCCTTCTAACCGGCTCCACCATGTTTGGTGTAGGCTGGGGAATTTCAGGGTTTTGCCCCGGCGGCTCAATTCCTGCTTTAGGCATGGGTGAAAGTTCAGCCCTGTTGTTTTTTGCTTCGATGATAGTTGGAATTGTGGTTGCCCGCACCCTAAACAACGCATGGCAGCGACCCTCTACCATTTGATGCTGCAGGCAAAGGTCATGCGAATATCGGTCTAATCTGCAAAGATTGTCATAGCCGCATTTTAGACTTGAACTCGAAATAATATTTATTATATTAGAGAAATCGAATATACAACAAGCCGCACAAAGGAAGTGCTGAGCAGAACGGAAAAAACCAATGAATTATCCAGTTGATATGAGTGTCAAGCCTGAGGTTGAGGCTTTTTTTGACGAGCAAACCAATACCATCAGCTATGTGGTCAAGGACCCTGAAAGCCAATCATGTGCCGTAATCGACAGCGTTATGGATATTGATTATGCAGCTGGCCGTATCAGCTATGAAGGCGCTGATAAAATCATCAGCTACATTGAGGATAATAACCTCAAGCTTGAATGGATCATCGAAACCCACGTCCATGCCGACCACCTCTCCGGCGCGCCCTATATTCAGGAAAAGCTGGGTGGTAAAATCGGCATTGGCGACAAAATCATGATTGTTCAGGAGACTTTCGGGAAAGTTTTCAACGAAGGTACAAAATTCCAACGAGACGGTTCCCAGTTTGACGCCCTGTTTAAAGATGGCGACACCTATAACGTTGGCAATATGACCGTTTTTGCAATGTACACTCCGGGCCATACACCTGCCTGCATGGTGCATGTCTACGGTAACAGGGCATTTACCGGCGATACCCTGTTCATGCCTGATGGTGGTTCTGCGCGAGCTGATTTCCCCGGTGGAGATGCTTCAATTCTTTACGATTCCATCCAGAAAGTACTCACCTTGCCGGACGAAATGGGTCTTTTCATGTGCCATGATTATGGGCCGGGTGGCCGCGATATTGCGTGGGAAACTACTGTAAGAGAAGAAAGAGAGAGAAATATTCACGTGGGCGGGGGTATCAGCAAAGAAGAGTTTGTAAAAATGCGCGAAAAGCGTGATGCCACACTTGGCATGCCCAAACTGATTATCCCCTCTTTGCAGGTAAATATGAGGGCTGGTAACATGCCAACTGATGAGGACGGAAATCAGATGCTCAAAGTGCCTGTAAATGCGCTGTAAATGCGCTGTAAATTCCAACGAAATTAATTTATTTATTCGCCCCAAGGTCGATTGGTGGCTTAATCCAGGAGAGGGAACGCACCATGAGTGTTCATAAAATATCAGAAAACTACTATGTAACCGGTCAAATTTCACCCGCTGACATACCAGCTATTGCAGGAATGGGGATAAAATCCATTATCTGCAATCGCCCCGATGGCGAGGGAACTGGCCAGCCGGCTTTTCATGAAATTGAAAACGCCGCACACAAGGCTGGCATCAAGGCAAAACATATGCCTGTTGCACCAGGCCCCGTTCAACCGATCGATGCTTCAAACCTGTCTGTTGCTCTGGAAGAACTGGCTGGCCCTGTTCTTGCATATTGCGGTTCTGGTGCCAGAGCGGTAAACCTGTGGAAGTTGCAGGATGCCAGCAAAGCTGCCTAAAACACCGGAGCCTGTGTAGCTTCAGCCAGGAGAATATCACAGATGGATATCAAAAAAATCAACGAAGAACTGGCAGTCTGCGGGCAGATTTCACCCGCAGATGTTCAGTTAATCGCCGACCAGGGTTTTAAAACCATCATATGTAATCGCCCCGATGGGGAAGCGGAAGATCAGCCGGACTTTCTGGCAATCAAAAAAGCGGCTGATTTAAGCGGACTGGCAGTAAAATTCCTGCCGATCTCACCAAAATTTATCAGCGATGAAGATGCTGAAAGTTTTGCAACCGGCCAGCAACAGTCACAAAAGCCGGTGCTTGCCTATTGCCGAACCGGCACACGCTGCATAATTGCCTGGGCATTGGCAGAAGGAAAAAACGGTTCTCCCATTGAACAGATAATTTCAACTGCGGCGGTTGCCGGTTATGATATCTCCAAACTTGCTGATCGTCTTGCGATGTCCCAGAGCCTGAACGAAAAGTCCTGATCCTATACTCGTAATTGATCCACACCTTCTCCCTTTAATTAGCGGCCTTCTTTTTCATCATTCGCGACCAATTACGTCTATGGGTCCGAAGATAACAAAGGGGAGAGCCTATTGGTGCGTGGTGTGATATTATTCACTGTACAAACATGAATAGAGTTCTATTTCCATGCTAGGCTCTGCCATGGGCCTGTAATATTTTTGCTTATGCTGGTAAAAACGGCGATTAGCAAAGTTAACAAGGGAGTGAAACTGGTACCATGAAAAAACTATTTTCAATAACAGCGCCGCTGGCATTTATTGCTGCCGTTTTTTCCTTCAATGCCGCTCATTCACAAAATCTCTCCTCCGGGGATATTCTAAAAGCGCTGGTTCCTCAGCAGCAAAAAACCACATCAAAAACCCGGTCATTTTCGGCGACGCGTTCGTTGGCTGCGCCGCAAAAAGACAATTCCAAAAGTGCACTCGATACCGATGATCGCGGCTTTATCCAAAGCCTTGGCGCCACCAGGGCAATCAAAGTAGAGCAACGCGAAAAGCTGATTGCCATCATTGAAGAATCCGAACTGCCATCCGTCAACATTCGAATTTTATTCGCATACGACTCAGACCGTATAGAGGGAAGCTCATTTGGAGACCTGAATGAAATTGGTGAAGCGTTGCTTGATCCCTCATTGGCGAATTCCAGAATCATGCTCAATGGTCACACAGACGCATCAGGCTCCAGAGCATACAATCAGGAATTGTCGGAACGAAGAGCGCTATCGGTAAAACGTTATCTCACTCAAAAAATGTTTGTCCCTGCTGAACAATTGATAGTGGCAGGATTTGGCGAAGACAGGTTGCGAAATAGCGATGATCCCAACAATGGCATTAACCGCCGTGTTGAAATCGTCAATCTGGGCGAATAACGAAATTAACAATCAGTGAAATCCGGGGCTGATAAAAAGGAAGAGAAAATGTTTAGGAAAACTAATTTGGTGCTACTGCCGCTGCTGGCAATGGTGGGTTTTAATTCAGTTCCAACATCAGCCGGTGCAACTGAAGATCTGGCATCTCTGCGCAAAGCCGCAACAGCAATTCTTGAAACCAGTTGCGCGCGCTGCCATCAGGTTGGCAAACTGGAAAAACGCAAAGATCCGGCTAATAATTTCGGTAATGTTCTCGACCTTGATGCCATGGTACGTGATAAAAAACTTGTCATTGCTGGCAACCCGGATAATTCCAGTTTGTGGAAAACCATGATGGATGGCACCATGCCCTATGATGTCTACAACGGCGATTATGAGGCCAGTTCGCCTTCAGCCGACGACATGGAAAAAATTGCGGCCTGGATTCGAGCCGAAGGCGAGGCCCGGCAGGAACTTATTTCTTCACGCGAATTCATATCTGATGACGATTTTCTGGCGGCAATATCTGATGATTTGCGCCAACTGCCTGAACATCGCGTAGCTCGTACCCGCTATCTGTCGCTGGTGAACCTCTATAATGGCGGTTCTGATGAAAAAGCTATGGAAGTTTACCGCCAGGGTGCGGTGAAATTGCTGAACTCACTCACCTACGAACCCGATCCGATTATGTATGAGAAATTTGGACCAAGCGACACTATCTTGCGCGTCAATCTGGATGACTTGGGCTGGGACGATGACAAATGGGATTTGCTGCAGGCCAGCAATCCGTTTTTGATCCGTTATGACAATTCCATCGCCCGGTTCATCGAAGACCAGACGCAAACCAAAACGCCGATAATACGCGCTGACGTATTTGCTTTTGTTGCACCTCGTCCAACGCTTTATAACAAGCTGCTCGATTTACCCGATGACTTTGATGGCCTGCAGAAAATGCTGGGCGTTGATCTGGAAAAGGAAATCAAAAATAACCGTGTGGCCCGTGCTGGTTTCCAAAAATCAGGCGTCAGCCAGAACAACCGGATGATCGAACGCGTTTCGACCAAGTTTGGAGCGTTCTGGAATTCCTATGATTTTGCCGGCAACGAAGGCAGACAAAGCCTGTTCCTGTTCCCGCTTGGCCCTGAAAGTGATGATAGTTTTGAACATGATGGCGGTGAGATGATTTTCACCCTGCCAAATGGTTTTCAGGGTTATTACCTGTCTACAGCAGATGGAGCCTTTCTGGAAAGTGGCCCAACCGAAATTGTGCGCGATCCACGTAGACGTGATCTGAAAGTCACCAACGGCATTTCCTGCATGAGTTGTCATGCCCAGGGAATTCGAGACGAAAATCAGGATGAAATTCGTGACTATGTTTTGAACTCAGCCTCATTTGATACAGAAACGCGCAAAAAAGTGGAGGCACTTTATCCCCCGCGCGAAGAAATGCAAAAATTGATGGCCATGGACAAAAAGCGTTTTATGGACGCAATGTCTGCTGCTGGCCTCGATCCAAAACTGATGCTGGATGGCGAGCACGAAATGATATCTGCTCTTTCAGATCAGTTTGAGAGGAACCTTACCCTTGAAATGGCCGCCGCCGAATTTGGTATGAGCGTTGAACAATTCAATGCTGCGGTGCCGCGCGCTGGACGCGAAGGGTTTGATCTTGCACGCCGCCTCAAACAAGACCAGGTGCCACGTGATCAGTTTATTGGTCAGTTTGCAATTCTTGTGGGTGACATGACAGATAACAACTCACTCGCCGATGACAAATCAGAAGAAACAACCAAAAAAGTCAAAAAAGAACGCGACGATCGCCAGAATTTTGACCTTGCACTGTTTGCTGACAAAGATACCTACCGCGTCAACGACACTGCAACCTTCTCAATTAAAAGCGATA
>JAKISV010000007.1 GCA_021648425.1 Rhizobiaceae bacterium | reverse complement strand
CAAATATCAAAGTTGATAGTTTTTCGCCCAACACCTCATCGACTTCGTCAAACACGGCTTTGGATTCGCTAAACTGTTCTGCCAGTTCACGGCCCATGCCAACACTCTGGCTACCCTGGCCTGGAAATATCACTGCAAGTTTCATCGAAATCATGCCCCTGAAGTAGTTTTTGAACCGATGGGGTTTAGTGCAGGTTTTTGCACTTTGGTGTCAAGTCGCCAAATGGTCGAAAATTCAGCAAATAACCCGTTCACATTACCGGTTTCAGTCCTGCACCCCCTATTAGTTGTAAGCAATACCTATTTATAGGACTGTGGGCATATTCTCGAGTCACTTAAGATATCAGGCTTCATCTGAATGAAAAATCAGACGAGTAGCGATACTTAGCCGACCATCGTTACAATTTTACTTCATACAAATCGGGGGATATCATGAAGAATGTGGCAAAAACTGATCGTACAAATTTAGCAAGTGTGCAGGAAAATCCATACAGTCCAGCGAGTTTAAAAACCGCTGGATGTGAGCGCGAATTGCTTGATGCACTATTATCTTCAAGGCTAAACCCTGGAGAGAGAAAACAAACAGTGGCTGATCTGTTTGATAAATATTCTTCGCTTAAAAAAATAATCTATGCGCCCAAACGTTCCTTGCTTGCGGCAACAAAAAGAGGAGCAATTGCCCATGATGAACTACAAAAAGCCCGGGCGCTGGCGGTGGCACTGGCACAAGTTGAGCTGGATAACCGGCCGGTACTTTCTCAATATGACGAATTAATCGAATTTTGCAGAACATTTCTAGCCGGTGAACGCCGGGAGCAATTTCATGTTTTGTTTCTCGACAAGGCCAAAAACCTGATCAGTTGTGATTGCCTGGCAACGGGCACCATCGACCATGTGGCAGTTTATCCGCGCGAATTGTTTGAACTTGCTTTGGAATATTCAGCGAAGTCAATTATTCTGGTCCACAATCACCCAAGCGGAAAACCGCAACCCAGTCGGGTCGATATTAAAATGACGCGAAAAGTTGCTAAAGTCGGTCATTACCTGGGCATCATTTTACTGGATCATATTATTGTGGCCAGTTCGGGCACCTATAGTTTTCGCAATCAAAACAATGTAGAACTTGGCGGTATTATTGATCTGGGCATGGTTCTGTAGGCTCCAGAGTGACACTTGTTCATAGCTTTATA
The DNA here is from genome assembly GCA_021648425.1 of Rhizobiaceae bacterium. Lineage (GTDB taxonomy): Bacteria > Pseudomonadota > Alphaproteobacteria > Rhizobiales > Rhizobiaceae > JAAEMP01. The sequence continues at coordinate 28,665 of JAKISV010000007.1, read as the reverse complement.
AACAGCCTAAAGCTGATTTATGTGACGGTCCTATAGGAAAACATCATGATTGGAATCAAAGTTTACCCGAATTTCACACTACAGCCTCGCGCAACGCGCAAGGATCGTGAGTTGCTGGAGTCGTTTACAGCGGTAAAAGAAGTGACGCAGGCCCAATATGTAAACTTTGCTGTCTACGATTATAGCGCCAGCAATGTGAAGATGGAGCACTATCTTACCTATCCGATGGAATGGATAACGCATTATGTAAAACATTCATTTATGGAATTCGACCCTTTATTGACTGTCGATTACCGGCGGGTTTCATTTGTCGATTGGAAAGACCTGTGGAGAAGCGAAGATGAGTGCAGAATTTCCAGCGCATTTCAGGATTTTGGCATCGGCGGCAATGGCTTGTCGCTGATTTCACACCTGGACCATCAGGTTTTTGGCGCTTTATCACTGGTTTATGACCGGTCATTCAAAAACTGGAATTCCTATCGCGACAGGAATATGGAATTGCTGCGATTCCAAAGCGAGCGCATTGGCAAAAGCTACCTGCGAAGTTTTTCGAAGTTTGGTCAAAATAAATATAAGCTGACAAAGCGGGAGCTTGAATGTTTGCACTGGGTGGCGGTGGGAAAAACTGACGCACAGATTGCCCTGTTGATGGGAATTGGCCGCTGGACAGTGGTGGGCCACATCAAAAGCGCCAAATACAAGCTTGACTGCCCCAATCGACCCGCAGCAATAGCAAGAGCTGTCAGCAAGGGATTGCTCGATATTTATGAACCGGTTTAATCAACATTCCCACTTGCAATCGAAACTATAATCTCTATAAGTCCACGGGTTACGGTCCGGCATTTCGCTGGGGGCTGAACGGAGGGTGATGAAAGCTGGTATTGAGGCTTTTCTCCACTTAAGAATTGTAACAGACAATTCCACCTCCCGTGTCTCCACTCCTGACCCGTCTTTCATACGCCTGTCCTGACCTCCTTGTTGAGGTTCAGTCATAGCGGCGAAAAGAGGCTTTGCGCGAAATGGTCGGAATATTGTTAAAAGGATAAGGCTATATGGCTTTTTATGAACATACGTTTCTTGCACGGCAGGATATTTCCGCCCAGCAGGTTGAGGCCCTTGTGGAGCAATTCAAGGGTGTTTTAAGTGAAAATGGCGGCTCGGTCGGCAAGGTTGAAAACTGGGGTCTGCGCACCTCGACCTATCGCATCAAGAAAAACCGCAAAGCACATTATGTACTGATGAATATTGATGCACCCAGCGATGCCGTGAAAGAGATGGAACGGCAGATGCGCATCAATGATGATATATTGCGCTATTTGACTATTCGCGTCGAAGAACATGATGATGAACCTTCCGCGATGATGAAAAAGAATGATCGCGATGATCGCCCCCGCAGAGATGGGCCCCGAGACGGGCCCAGAGACGGGCCAAGGGATAATAATCGCGAAGAGCGCCCGCGCCGCGACGCACCAGCGCACAAAAGTGAAGACAACAAAAGTGAAGATAGTACATCTGAAGAAAAAACAACTGAAGATAAAAGCGAGGCAGGAGAATAATCATGGCTATGTCAGCTGGACGCCGTCCATTCAACCGCCGCCGCAAAACCTGCCCGTTCACAGGCGCCAATGCACCGGCAATCGATTATAAAGATATCCGCCTGTTGCAACGGTATATTTCCGAGCGCGGCAAGATTGTACCTTCACGTATCACAGCGGTTTCCCAGAAAAAGCAGCGTGAACTGGCTAAGGCCATCAAGCGTGCACGTTTCTTGGGGCTTTTGCCTTATGTAATCAGCTAGGCTGATTGTAAACTTTGCAGCGGCTGCCAACCAGTCGCTGCATATTGCTCCTGGAGTGAGCAAAAAGAACCAAGTTGGCGTTTTGTGACTGATAGGTCTGAACGTCTAACTGTCAACATGGCAGGACAGCGAATGAAAAAAATTAATGCCCTCACAGCAGGATTTATTGCAGCTGCAGCTTTTGCGGCGATGATGGTGGTATTTTCCGGCATGGGCTTTTTGGTGCTTATTCCGGTATTTTTAGGTTCGCTGCCAATATATATCGCCGCATTGGGCTGGGGTACACGCGCGGGCATTGTGGCCACCCTTACAATTATGGGCTTTGGTGCGATTGCAACAGACCCGCTAAGCGGCTTGCTGATTGGCATGACGATGGCGGCACCCGCCGCCCTTGCCGGGCATCAGGCAAATCTGGCTCAATCTTCAAACAATGGTTCAGGTGAATTAGAATGGTATCCGCTTTCAAGAATATTGTTGTGGATTTCCATGCTGATAGCGGGAGCGATTTTGGTATTCGGATTGATGGTGGATTTTGATCCGCTGAAATTTGGACCTGAAATAGCCAAACAAATGAAACCACACCTTCCCTCGGTTGAAGGCCGACCGGACATTACCGAGGAACAGTTGAGCACTACGTTTACGATGAACCTGCGATTGCTGCCTTTTGTTTTGCCATCGTTCTGGGTTGGAATTCATGTACTTAATCTGTTGGCGGGATTGAGAATTACACGGCGAATGGGTGTATTGGCGCGGCCTGAGGAAGATATTGCCGCCAATATCAGCCTGCCGCAAATTTCCCTGATTATCGTATTGGTGGCCCTTGCGGGGATGAGTGTCACTTCACCGCCACTCAGCTATGTTTTTGCTGTGGTTGCAGGTGCTTTAGTAATGGCTTTCAGCGTGGTGGGACTATCGATATTTCACCAGCATACGCGCGACTGGGCCGGGCGTGGGCCATTGTTGTTTGTCACTTACATGATGATCGGGTTGATGTTTTTTCCTGTTTATCTGTTTGCTATTGCCGGGATTGTCAGAACTTCACGGTTAAAAGGCGCAGACCCCAAATAAATTGAATGAAATCAGAGCGTTGCAAAAACGGTCGCAAAAACTGAAATGAAAAGGAATTTGAAAATGGACGTAATTCTTCTGGAGCGCATCGCCAAACTTGGCCAGATGGGTGACACCGTAAAAGTCAAAAACGGCTTTGCCCGTAATTATCTATTACCACAGGGTAAAGCACTGCGTGCCAACAAGGCCAATGTGGCGATTTTTGAATCCCAACGGGTGGAACTTGAAGCGCGTAACCTTGAACGCAAAAGCGAAGCCGAAGGCGTTCATGATAAACTCGATGGCAACAGCTATATTATCATTCGTTCAGCGGGAGAAACCGGCCAGCTATATGGTTCGGTTACCACGCGCGATGTTGCAGATTCTCTGGATGAAGCGGGCTTTAAAGTGGCGCGCAATCAGGTGAGCCTGACTTCTCCCATTAAAGTCATCGGCCTGCACACCATAACAATCTCCCTTCACCCGGAAGTGGAAACGATCATATCGGTCAATGTTGCACGTTCGGAAGATGAAGCGAAACTGCAAGCCTCGGGCGAAGACCTCACCCAGCGCGACAGTTATGAAATGGAGCCGGTTGAGGAAGAAGACGAAGTTGATTTGTCGGAAGTTTTTGACAACCCTGATGAAGTTAATATGGGCGAAGATGAAGCCGATGAGCCTGAAGAAGCCCAGAGCGTAACGCAAGATGCCGACGAAGAAACTGTCGCTGAGGCTGAGGTTGCTGAAAGCGAAGAAGAAACCAAATAGGCTGGCTTTTTCTGGAAGTATAAACAGGGCGCGGACTACCGCGCCCTTTTTTGTGGCGCTTCGTTGTTGGGTGCGAATCGGGTATGATTTCCTCTAAAGTGGGCAAACGAGTCAAGCGCTGAGTTCATTACTTAATTGCAGCCTGTGAATTGCGGGGAAAGCATGAACAACATTGGCCACAAAAAATTAATTCAACGCCAATGAAGTTTCTTTGTGCTTTCCCCTATATTCATCTGCGCAAAGCTATAAGAAATATTCGGGGTTGAATTAAAAACTGATGATCAGGGGCAGATGATGGCAGACGCCGTACACCAACTAAATAACAACGAGGCTACTTACCGGCTGGCTCCTAACAATATTGAAGCGGAACAGGCATTGCTGGGGGCGATACTGGTAAACAATGATGCGTTTTACCGGGTGTCTGATTTTCTTAAACCCGAACATTTTCATGAAGCCGTTCACGGGCAGATTTATGCGGTGGCGGGAGACATGATTCGTGCCACAAAACGCGCCAACCCGATTACCATCAAGACCTTTTTGCCTGCTGAAGAAAAGATCGGAGATATTACTCTGGCGCAATATCTGGCGCGTCTGGCGGCGGAAGCAACCACCATCATCAATGCGGAAGATTATGGCCGTTCAATTTACGATCTGGCCACCCGGCGTTCGCTGATTACCGTGGGTGAAGACATGGTCAATATCGCCTATGATGCGCCGGTGGATATGCCGCCTCAACAGCAGATTGAAGATGCGGAGCGCCGGTTGTTTGAACTGGCTGAGACCGGGCGCTATGATGGCGGGTTTCATGAATTTGGTTCTGCAATCAACACGGCAATCGATTTAGCCAGTGCTGCTTATGAGCGTGATGGCGGTCTGTCGGGTATTGCCAGTGGCCTACAAACTCTTGATTCTCGTATGGGCGGGTTGCAGCAGTCAGATTTGATTATCATGGCAGGACGCCCTGCAATGGGTAAATCCGCACTTGCCACCAATATCGCGGTTAATATCGCGCTTCAATACAAAGGCGAAGTAGGGGCGGATGGCACGACTAAAGCAGTTGATGGGGGTATTGTCGGGTTCTTCTCTCTGGAGATGTCTGCGGAGCAATTGGCAACGCGTATTATTTCAGAACAAACCGAAGTTTCCTCCAGCCTTATCCGGCGGGGAAAAATCTCAGAATCCGATTTTGAAAAACTCTCCTATTGCGCTCAGGAAATGCAAAAACTGCCGCTGTTCATCGATGAAACCGGGGGCATTTCAATTGCTCAGCTTGCTGCACGTGCGCGCCGGTTAAAACGGCAACGGGGGCTGGATTTGATGATAATTGACTATATCCAGTTGATGCAGGGTTCCAGTCGAAACGCCGGCAACCGGGTGCAGGAGATGACCGAAATCACCACCGGGCTGAAAGCGCTGGCCAAGGAATTAAATATCCCGATTATTGCGCTCTCCCAGCTTTCGCGCCAGGTTGAAAACCGTGATGACAAACGCCCGCAACTTGCGGATTTGCGTGAATCAGGTTCGATTGAGCAGGACGCGGATGTGGTGTTGTTTATTTATCGCGAGGAATATTATCTTGAGCGAAAAGAGCCCAAAGAAGGTACGGATGATTGGGTGAAATGGGATAGCGAGATGCGTGAGGCGCGCGGCAAGGCTGAAGTCATTATCGCCAAACAACGTCACGGACCAACCGGCGTTGCCAAACTTGGGTTTGAAGGGCAGTTCACCCGTTTTTCTGATATGGTTGAAGACAGCCATTTGCCTGACCGTCATGAGTAATATTGAGATTTCTGTATGAATCCCGCCACCTATAATGTCGATGAACACCTTGCCACCTGTCGGCTGACCATCGACCATGCAGCTTTGTGTGATAACTGGCGTGCGCTCGATGCAGCAAGTCCTGGCGCGCGCACTGCGGCCGTTGTCAAAGCCAATGGTTACGGGCTTGGGCTGGGAGAAGTGGGGTTATCGCTGGCAGCGGCGGGTTGTGAAGTGTTTTTTGTGGCAACGCCTGATGAGGGCGTGCGTTTGCGGCGGATGTTGAAAACCCGCGAAATATTTGTGTTTAACGGCCTTACCATACAAAACGCTGCGGTTTATGCGGAAAATGGTTTAGTGCCAGTTCTCAATACGCTCGATGATATCAATGTGTGGTCGCAGTTCTGGAAACTGCGCGGTTCGCGTAAACCCTGTGGGGTTCAGTTGGATACGGGTATGAACCGGATGGGGTTGAGTGAAAAAGAGGTGGCGCAATTTGTTGCAAATCAGGAACTCCAGCATTCAGTCAATATTATCACCGTAATCAGCCACCTGGCCTGTGCCGATGAAGTCAATAATGCGATGAACGGCGAGCAGTTGCAGCGCTTTGTTAAGCGCAGCAAAGCATTTGGAGAATGTGAATTATCGCTGGCCAACAGCGCGGGCATCGGTTTGGGAGCGGATTATCATTTTAATCTGGTGCGCCCGGGTATTGCGCTTTATGGCGGTGAATGCAGCGCACCGGGGAAAAATTTGATGAAGCCGGTGGTTAAAGCCGAGGCAAAAATTGTTCAGGTGAGACAGGTGAATAAGGGGGATGTCATCGGCTATGGCGGCACCCATGTTTTTGAGCGCGATAGCACGGTGGCGCTGGTGGCGGCAGGTTATGGCGATGGTTACCATCGGGCAGCATCCGGGGCCGGTGTGGCCGCTAGAAATGACAAAAGCAGCGGTGGCTTTGGAGCAATTGGCGGCCATAAAGTGCCAATAATCGGGCGTATATCGATGGATCTAATGGCTTTTGATATCAGTAAAGTACCTGCGCAGATTATTGAAAATGAAGCTTTTATAGAATTATTCGGGCATGACATTTTGCTGGACGATGCCGCTCGCGCTGCCGGCACCATTGGTTATGAACTGCTGACATCTTTAGGCCAGCGCTATTTTCGAAATCATATCAATCAACCGGAGCATTCACCGAATAATGGCTAAAGCGCGCTCACAATTTATCTGCCAGAATTGCGGTACAATTCACAATCGCTGGAATGGCAAATGTGAAAGCTGCGGGGAATGGAATACGCTGGTTGAAGAAAATACTTCCTCCGGCATCGGCGCTGCACCGGGTAAAAGCATGAGCAAGGGCCACGCCATTGCGCTGGTGCCGTTGAGTGGCGCGATAGAAGATGCGCCGCGAATTGCTACCGGCATCAGTGAACTTGATCGGGTAAGCGGCGGCGGATTTGTGCGCGGTTCGGCGGTGCTGATTGGTGGTGATCCGGGTATTGGCAAATCAACTTTGCTCACTCAGGCTTCTGCCGCGTTCTCCAGGGCTGGGCATGATGTGGTTTATGTATCAGGTGAAGAAGCGGTGGCGCAAATCAGATTACGGGCACAAAGGCTGGGGGTAGCTGACACCAATGTGTTGCTGGCGGCGGAAACCAGTGTGGAAAACATTTTGGCGACCCTGAAAACGACCAAACCCCCTGCCCTGCTAATACTTGATTCAATCCAAACACTTTGGACGCAACAAGCCGAATCTGCTCCGGGCACAGTTACCCAGGTGCGTGCATCCGCCCAGGCGATGATACGTTATGCCAAAAAAACCGGAACGGCAGTAGTTCTGGTCGGCCATGTGACCAAGGACGGGCAGATTGCCGGGCCGCGAGTGGTGGAGCATATGGTCGATGCGGTACTCTATTTTGAAGGGGAGCGCGGCCATCATTTTCGCATTCTTCGCACCGTTAAAAACCGCTTCGGGCCGACGGATGAAATTGGCGTGTTTGAGATGACCGGTAAGGGTCTAAAGGAAGTTACCAATCCATCGGAATTGTTTTTGAGCGAACGCGCTGCTTCTGCGCCCGGTGCGGCTGTATTTGCCGGGCTTGAGGGAACGCGACCTGTTCTGGTGGAAATACAGGCTCTGGTGGTACAATCAACGCTTGGCACGCCGCGCCGGGCGGTTGTCGGTTGGGATACGGCGCGACTTTCAATGGTGCTGGCGGTGCTGGAAGCCCATTGCGGGGTGCGGCTTGGTTCTCATGATGTCTATTTGAATGTGGCGGGTGGCTACCGTATTTCAGAACCCGCTGGTGATCTGGCAGTGGCAGCGGCACTAATATCTTCGCTTTCAGGCAACCCGTTGCCAAAAAGGGGTGTGTATTTTGGTGAAATCAGCCTTTCCGGTGCAGTGCGCCCTGTAGCGCAAACCGGGTTGCGGCTAAAGGAAGCTTCCAAACTGGGTTTTACCAGCGCAGTCATGCCCGTTGCTGTTGGTGATGCTGATAAAGCAGTATCCGGGTTTGACAGTTTCGAAGTGGGTGAACTGGCCGAGCTTGCAGCCAGAATTGCCGGTTCCCATCACAATGAAAAACAATAATGCGTGTGACAAATATGCCCCTTATACTGATTCCCTGTTTGGAATTTGCAAGATGACTTGAACCCGCCTGAATACTCGGCTATTGCAACCGTTCAAGCAGGATTCAGTGGGCGGGCCGGGAGCACTGTCAGAAATTGACCAAAGTTTGAAATACGAGCAGAAACAGGACACTGCCATGCCAATCACGATTTTCGACGGAATTTTAATCGCTATTATGTTGTTTTCCGGGTTGCTGGCGATGGTTCGCGGGTTTTCGCGCGAAGTGCTGTCCGTTGGCTCCTGGATTGCGGCGGCAGCTGCAGCCTTTTATTTTTATCAGGAACTTTCACCCTTCGTTAGCCAGTACACGGCTTCAATTTCTGATTCCAAGACAGTCGCGGATGTGGCAGCGGCGGCGATTATCTTTCTTGTAACACTGATTGTAGTCAGCCTTTTGACAATGAAAATTGCTGATGTCATCGTCGACAGTCGTGTTGGTGCACTGGACCGCTCTTTAGGTTTTGTTTTCGGTGCAGCACGCGGATTGCTTCTCGTGGTGGTGCCGTTGATGTTTTATAACTGGCTGGTGCCAGATGTTGCCAAACAGCCAACGTGGATTTCCGGTGCAAAATCCAAATCAATGCTCGAATCTATTGGCGAATCTATAGTACAAATACTTCCTGATGATACCGAGCGTACCATCATTGACCGATTGCTGCCGAAAACTGAAAAACCGCCTGAAACGAATTCCTGACATCCACTTAAGGACCCGCCATGGCCTTTGGCGAATATGACGATGACAAGCTGCATGAGGAATGCGGGGTTTTTGGCATCTATGGACATCCAGATTCCGGTGCACTGACGACACTGGGTTTGCACTCGCTGCAACATCGCGGGCAGGAAGCGGCGGGCATCGTTTCATTTGACGGCAAACAATTTCATGCAGAGCGCCATCGCGGATTAATCGGCGACAGTTTCACCAAACAATCTGTTGTTGATGAACTCAAAGGCCATCGCGCCATCGGCCATACGCGTTATTCGACTACCGGTGGTGATGAAATGCGTAACATCCAGCCGTTTTTTGCCGAGTTTTTTGGCGGCGGGTTTGCCGTTGCTCACAATGGCAATATCACCAATGCGAATTCGCTGCGCCGTGATTTGCAGCGCGAGGGCGCGATTTTTCAATCAACATCAGACACTGAAGTCATCCTGCATCTGTTGGCGATGGCCAAGAATACGATGTTTGTTGACCGACTGCAGGAAACTTTGACCCGCCTGGAGGGGGCGTTTTCACTGGTGGGGATTTCAGCCAAAAAAATGATTGGCTGCCGTGACCCGCTCGGTGTGCGACCTCTGGTGCTGGGCGATTTGGATGGTGCTTTTATTCTGGCTTCTGAAAGCTGTGCGCTCGATATAATCGGGGCGAGATTCGTACGCGACATTGAGCCGGGTGAACTGGTGATTATCAATGATGAGGGACTGGTCAGCCTCAGGCCGTTCAAGAAAATCAAACAGCGGTTTTGTATTTTTGAGTATGTTTATTTTGCCAGGCCAGACAGCATGATTGAGGGCAAGAATGTCTATGATGTTCGCAAAGCCATCGGTACCGAACTGGCAGCGGAAAGCCCGTGCGATGTTGATATCGTGATACCTGTTCCCGACTCTGGCACACCGGCGGCAATCGGCTTTGCACAAGGGGCGAATTTACCGTTTGAACTGGGCATTATCCGCAATCACTATGTGGGGCGCACGTTTATTCAACCCAGCGACTCCATTCGCCATATCGGGGTGAAACTCAAACATAATGCCAACCGCAAGCTGATTGAAGGCAAGCGGGTGGTGCTGGTTGACGATTCAATTGTGCGCGGAACAACGTCGCGCAAGATTGTGCAAATGGTGCGCGATGCGGGGGCGGCAGAAGTTCATCTTCGCATTGCCAGTCCGCCAACGCGGGCCTCATGTTTTTATGGCGTTGATACGCCGCATCGGCAAAAACTGCTGGCCTCACGTATGAGTGTGGAAGAGATGGCGGATTTTATCCGCGTCGATTCACTGGCATTTGTGTCGATTGACGGACTTTACCGCGCTGCTGGCGAAGTTGCACGCGATAATGAAGTGCCGCAATATTGCGATGCTTGTTTCAGTGCTGAGTATCCCACCAGCCTTACGGACTATGATGAACGCAGCAATGTCAGCAATCTGTCTTTGCTGGTGGAAGCCAAAGGGTAATCAATGGGAATTCTTGAAGGACGCGTCATCGTTGTCACCGGCGCTTCACGCGGCATCGGTTATTTCGCCGCCCTGGAAATGGCCCGTGAAGGGGCGCATGTTTATGCCGTTGCACGCACTGTTGGCGGGCTTGAAGAGCTGGACGATGCGGCCAAAGACATGGAAGGCGCGATGACGCTGGTGCCGATGAGCGTCACCGATTATGAAGCGATTGACCGTCTCGGTGGTGAAATTTTCAAACGATGGGGCCGGCTTGACGGTTTTTTTGGCAATGCGGCGGCGTTGGGGGATTTATCACCCATGGGCCATATATCGCCCAAATCTTTTGAAAATGTAATGGCCGTCAATATCACCGCCAACTGGCGGTTTATCCGTTCATTTGACGTATTGTTCAAGGCGTCGCCAAGTGCGCGTGTTTTGTTAATGAGTGCTGGGATAACGCGAAACTATAAACCCTTTGCCGGTGCTTACCCTGTTTCGAAGGCGGCACTGGAAGCCCTGGCTTATACTTATGCAGCAGAATGCAAAAACGGCAATATCAAGGTGAATATTTATGACCCCGGCATCGTTCGAACTACAAATGCGGGCAAAGGTCATGCCGGGTGAAGATCCTGACACCCTGCCCCATCCGCCCGAACTGGCACCTTCCATCGCTGCTCTATTAAGTGAAGATGCTGCGCAAACCGGGCGTATCTTTCACTATCCTTCAAATGATTTTCTGCCGACTGAGGCGTGAACGCATAAGTATGTGGTGGAGAATATTTAAACCTGCATTCTTGTAATCCTCTTGATTCCTGTCACAATTTGAAATTGCAATTGCGCTGAGCGGTATTTTGGGAGAGATACCGGCGGTTGTGCGCAACAGGGAGGAAATAAATTGGAATTTAAATCGGCATTTTCCGGTAAAACGGTGTTTCAGGTATTTTGTGATGCGGCGGATAAATATGGTTCAAAGGAACCCATCGTTGAAGATGCAGTTGGCGGCTCGCTGACCTATAAACGGTTGTTAATCGGCGCACGGGTGCTGGGCAAACGCTTTGCGGCAATCACTGAACCCGGCGAAATTGTGCCGATATTGCTGCCCAATGCCAATGCGGTGGTGGTGAGCATATTGGGCCTGCAATCGGGCGGGCGCGTTCCGGCGATGTTGAATTATACGGCTGGGCCAGCGACTGTACTGTCCTCATGCCAAACCGTGAAAGCAAAAACTGTTATTGCCTCGCGTGCATTTGTTGAGAAGGCGGAGCTTGAGGATTTGGTTGCGACACTTGAAGGTGGCGGACTTAAATTCATGTGGCTGGAGGACGAACGCGAAAGTATTTCAATTTTCGAGAAAATATCCGGATTGATTTTTGCAAAAAATCCTATTCGAAAAAGCACCGAGGAAGACCCGGCAATCATTCTTTATACTTCCGGTTCTGAGGGTGAACCCAAAGCGGTTGTACTCAGCCACCGTAATATTTTGTCCAATTGCAGCCAGATAAACCAGCGGGTGGAATTTAACGCTACAGACAAGGTTTTCAATGTGCTGCCGGTATTTCATTCATTCGGCCAGTTGGGCGGTATGGTTTTGCCCCTGGTATTTGGTGTGCGACTTTATCTCTATCCCTCACCGTTGCACTATAAGATTATCCCCAAAGCTGCAGCAAAAACCAGGCCTACCATTTTGTTTGGCACGGATACTTTTCTCACCGGCTATTCGCGCACGGCCGATGATGATGATTTTTCTTCACTTCGACTGGTGGTGGCCGGGGCTGAGGCAGTGAAGGCGGATACCAAGACCATCTGGAAGGAGCGCTTTGGCGCTACGGTGCTTGAGGGATTTGGCATGACCGAGGCGGCACCGGTGGTGGCCGTCAATACACCGCAAGAGATGCGCCATGGCAGTGTAGGCAAATTGCTGCCGGGAATTGAAACGCGCATTGTGCCGGTTGAAGGCATTGACGAGGGTGGCCGCCTTTGGCTGAAAGGCCCTAATGTTATGATGGGATATATGAAGGCTGATAAGCCCGGTGTACTGCAACCGCTTGAAGATGGCTGGCATGATTCGGGTGATATCGTACATATTGATGAAGATGGTTATGTTTCCATTCGTGGCCGGGCAAAACGTTTTGCCAAGATTGCGGGCGAAATGGTGTCGCTTGGCGCGGTGGAAATCATGGCGCATGGTTTGTGGCCGGAGGAAAATCATGCCGTTGTGTGCGTACCTGATAAACGCAAAGGCGAGCGCGTGGTTTTAATCACCACCAGTGACGCTGCAGAGCGCAAAACATTGAGCCTCGAGACCAAAGACCGGGGCCTCAGCGATCTGATGGTGCCCAACTCAATTGTCAAAGTGGAAGATATTCCGGTGCTGGGTTCAGGCAAGACAGATTATCTTTCAGCGCGGGAAATTGCGATGAAGCATTTGGCGGAATGATTTTTCCGCCACACGGCGTGAATTGTTTATATCTTAATAAAATTTAATTTGTATACTTGTATGATATATGATTGACCATCATATGCTTGATAAGCATATGCAATGCACTCAGGGAGGCCCACATGAATGTTAGAACGCTTTGCCTGGCAATTCTGAACATGCAGGATGCCACCGGCTATGAAATTAAAAAACAATGTATCGAAGGTCGTTTTCAACATTTTGTCGAAACCAGTTTCGGATCGATTTATCCAGCGCTTGCCAAATTGGAAAGTGAAAAGCTGGTCACCTGCCATACCCAGGCGCAGGACGGCAAACCGGACCGCAAGATATATTCAATCACCGATGATGGTAGAATTGAATTTATCAAAGCGATTAATGTTATGCCGCATCCCGATAAATTCAAATCCGAGTTTCTATTGCTTTCAATGAATGCGGAAATTGCAAGTCGTGAACTGCTGGAAGCGGCAATCGATGCTCAGTTTTTTCAGTATCAGGGCGATCTGGAGATGATAGAAGGCGTGCTGGAGGAGAGCGACCAGCCAGCCTTATTGTGGACTGCCAATTACGGCAAGGTGACCCTTGAGGCGAAAATTAATTATCTGAAAAATAATAAAGAACAGCTCTTGGAGCTGGCAGGAATTTCTCTCACCGCCCAGGCGGCGGAATAGATTGGAAAGAATTTTATGGCCTTTAAAATAAAGGGTTCACATGTGGTAGCGGTTGTAATAGCTGCTGCTATTGGCGGATGGATGTATACCGGCAACATTGTTGTGGGTGGGCAGTCTTCAGGTGAAGGGGCTGTGTCGATCAGCGAACGTGAGGCGGAGCTTTCATCAAAATTATTTAAAGTGCGCTATGTGCGCGTACAACCACAACAACGGCTGGAAGAATTGGTTGTGCGGGGCAGAACCCAGGCTTCTGCAATCGTACCGGTGCGCGCGCAAGTGAGCGGAACCCTGATGGAACGGCTGGTAAACAAGGGCGATGCAGTTTCAGCTGATCAAATCGTGTGTAAAGTTGATGCCGGTGCGCGTGCAGCGCAACTGGCGCAGGCTGAAGCCCAACTTGCAAATGCAACCGTCGAATATGACTCAAATTCAACGCTGGTTAAAAAGGGTATTGTTTCAAAAAACCGGCTCAAAACCCTGCAGGCATCTCTTGATGCGGCAAAAGCTGGAATAGCTGAAGCGAAACTCAACCTGGAGCGTTCGCAAATCCGCGCCAATGCATCGGGTATTGTGCAAGACCCGATAGCAGAAGTGGGGGATATGCTCAGCGTTGGCGGCACCTGCATTACGCTGGTGCAATCGGACCCGATGAAGTTTGCCGGTCAGATTTCCGAGCGTGAAATTGATAAAGTTGAAGTGGGTTCCAAAGCCTCTATCCGGTTGGTTAGTGGTGTGATCGTTGAGGGAACAGTGAAATATATTTCACCATCGGCGGATGCGCAGACACGCACGTTTTTGACTGAGATAGACATTGCAAACCGCGATGGCAAAATTCGCGACGGGGTGACCGCGCAAGCAAAAATCGAATTGCAACCGGTGGAAGCCTATCGATTGTCGCCCGCATGGATGACGCTTTCTGAAGATGGCAATATTGGCGTTCGAACGGTTGATGAAGAAGGAATTATCCAATTTGTGGAGCTGGAACTGATTGCCCAGGCCAAGGATGGGTTCTGGGTCCGGGGGCTTGAACCGGGTACAAGGGTTGTGACGCTTGGCCAGGAATATGTGATATCCGGCGAAAAAGTTGAAGCAGTGCCCGAAAAATTGAATACAGCGGAAGTTTCCCAATGATTGGCGCACTTGAAACCATATTGCAACGTCCCAAGACGGTCTTGACGCTAATGGTCGTGCTGGTGGTAGCGGGAGTTCTGGCCTATATCGGCGTGCCTAAAGAGGCTAATCCGGATATTGATGTTCCAGTCTACTATATCTCAATTTCGCAGCAGGGTGTGTCACCAAAAGATTCTGAACGCCTGCTGGTGCGCCCGATGGAAACCACACTACGCGGACTTGAAGGACTGAAAGAAATTACCGCAGTTGCTTCCCAGAGCCATGCGGCGATAATCCTTGAATTTAATATTGGCACCGACAAAGACAAGGTATTGGCGGATATCCGCGACAAGGTGGATCAAGCTCAGGCGCAACTTCCTGCCGATGCGGATGAACCGGCTGTTTTTGAAACAAACTTTGCCCTGCAACCAACAATCATTGTGACGCTGTCAGGCAAGCTGCCGGAGCGTACTTTGTTTAGTCATGCGCGTAAACTGAAGGATGAGATTGAGGCAATTTCTACGGTCAGAGAGGCTAATCTATCCGGCAATCGTGAAGAGATGCTGGAAGTTGAACTCGACCTGCTGAAGATGGAATCCTACAATCTTACCCAGGTTGAATTGATCAATGCACTAACCCAGAATAACCAGTTGGTGGCAGCAGGATTTATTGATGATGGGCAGTCGCGGTTCAACGTAAAAGTGCCGGGCCTGGTTGAGAGCGGAATTGATGTCTATAATATTCCGGTCAGGCAAAATGGCGAAGGGGTGGTTACCCTTGGTGATGTGGCCAAGATCAAGCGAACCTTCAAGGACGCCTCCTCATTCACGCGGGTAAACGGAGAGCCGGCGATTTCAATTGAAGTTGTTAAACGCATCGGCACCAATATCATTGAAAACAATATGGAAGTGCGGCGCATTGTTGCTGAATTTACCAAAGAATGGCCAGACCCGATCAAAATCAATTACCTGCTTGATCAATCCAATTTCATCAATGAAGTTCTGGGATCGCTGCAATCGGCAATCATGACGGCAATTGTGCTGGTGATCATACTGGTGGTGGGTACTCTGGGTGTGCGCTCGGGGCTATTGATCGGACTGGCAATTCCCACTTCGTTCATGGTGGGTTTTCTTATACTTTCCTCCCTTGGCATGACGGTCAATATGATGGTGATGTTCGGGCTGGTTTTGACGGTGGGTATGCTGGTGGACGGCGCCATTGTGGTGACTGAATATGCCGACCGCAAAATGGCGGAAGGCATGCATTCCAGTGAGGCTTACCGGCGCGCGGCGCGGCTGATGTTCTGGCCTGTGGTTTCATCGACTGCCACAACGCTGGCGGCATTTCTGCCTTTGTTATTGTGGCCTGGTACGGTGGGCGAGTTCATGAGCTATCTGCCAATCATGGTGATTATCGTACTCACTGCATCCTTGTTGACAGCGCTTATCTTTATTCCCGCAACCGGGGCAGCGATCGGTGCATTCAGCGATCAGGCGGCGCGCCTTTTCAAAAGGAAAAAATCCGTCACGGTGGTTAAGCAAAACAATGTTGCATTGATGTTGTCGTCATCAAGCAAACTGGATCTGAAAGCTATTCCCGGCAACACCGGTGCTTACTTAAGGTTTCTGAATGCACTGACGGTCAATCTTTTCAGGAATATTCTGGTTATTGCAGCAGCGGTTGCAATTGTAATCTGGACGTTTGGCGCATTTAGCCAAAACAACGCGGGCGTTGAATTTTTTGTCGAAGAAGAGCCTGATGTGGCCATCGTGTTTGTATCCGCACGCGGCAACCTGGCAGCGACAAAAATTCGTGATATTGCAGTGGAAGTGGAAAAACAGGTATTGCAAATTCCGGGCATCGATAATGTCGTGATGAGCGCGCAAGCCTCAGGCGGTGGTGGCGGCGGTGGCGGCATTGATCTGGAAGCGCCACAAGATATGCCGGCAGATGTGGTGGCAACCATGCAGGTGGAACTGGCAGATTATTCTCAACGTAGAAGAGCCGTGGAGATTTTTGACGATATCAAAACCAGAACTGCGGACATTGCCGGTATTAAAATTGAAATCCGCAAGATCGAAGGCGGACCGCCAACCGGCAAAGATGTTCGCTTGCAGGTTAAGTCAACAAGCTATGACCAGATGGTGTTGACGGTTAGCAAAATTCGCAAATACCTGGATGGGGTAAAGGATATTCAGGACCTGGAAGATGATCGCCCATTGCCCGGTATTGAATGGGAATTGAGTGTCGATCGCCAGGAAGCGGGTCGCTATAACGCAGGAATAACCTCCGTGGGCGCGATGATCCAATTGGTTACCAATGGTGTGCTTTTGGGTAAGTACCGCCCCGATGATTCAGAAGATGAACTGGATATCCGGGTGCGATTGCCAAAAGAACAACGCTCGCTTGATCAGCTTGATCAATTGCGATTGCAGACATCCAACGGGCAGGTTCCTATTTCAAATTTTGTCACGATGACACCGGTTAAAAAGGTTTCTTCTATCACCCGCATTGATGGCCAATATGCCATGAGCCTGAAAGCCAATCTGGTTGAGGGGGCAAAATTCGAAAATCGAGAACTGACGCCGGGGGATAAAATCAATGAAATTCAAACCTGGCTGGATACACAGGAATGGCCGGACAATATTTTCATGAAGTTTCGCGGGGCCGATGAAGAACAGGAAGAATCCGGTGCTTTTCTGGCCCAGGCGGCGATGGGTGCGCTGTTTATGATGTTCATCATTTTGCTCACGCAGTTCAACTCGTTTTATCAAACGATACTGACGCTGATGACAGTGATACTGGCTATTGTTGGGGTACTGCTCGGGCTAATGATTACGGGGCAGAAGTTTTCGATTATCATGACTGGCACCGGTATCGTAGCGCTGGCGGGGATTGTGGTGAACAATGCCATTGTGCTTATTGATACCTATAACCGGCTGCGGGCCGAAGGCGCAGATGTTCATGACGCGATTTTAAAAACGTCAGCCCAGCGCATGCGACCCATCATGTTGACAACGGTAACCACCATATTGGGGCTGATACCGATGGCGCTGGCAATCAATGTAAATTTCATCGACCGGATTATCTCTTATGGTTCAATTACCGCAATCTGGTGGGTGCAATTATCAACTGCGGTGATTTCCGGACTGGCGTTTTCTACATTGCTGACATTGATATTAATCCCGGTAATGCTGAGCATGCCGACGAATATCACCTCTGCCTTTTCTGCAATAATGAGGAAGAAGCCTGGTCAAAAAAGAGATCAGTTGGCGGTTGCGGGTGCTGGCGTTTCAATTGTTGATGAACCCGATAGACTCGAAGACATGGCTGTTGCCGTCAAACAGATTGCGGTTCCAAAGCCTGCCAACAACTCAGCTGGCAAAAAAACCAAATCAGCGCAGAAGAAAAAGAAATCCAAGGGCAAATCGCCTGAAGACAAAGATTTTTCTGAAGCGGCAGAATAATTGCAGGCACAACTTATTTATCATTGCCGCTATTCAGAATTTTCTTCAGTTTGGCGCTGTTGTTCCAACCAGGAAGCGTACTGCTTTTTCCAGGATGACATGGCGAGAGGAAGACTTGCCATATAAGCGACTGAAATCAGGGTGAGTGACTCCCACGGATTGGAGAGTAAAAACGCCACCACCAACACGCCGGCAATCATCAGTGGAAACACCAGATCGCGGCGGATACGCTCACCCATTTGCTTGCCCGACCAGGTTGGCAGGTTGGATACCATCAAAAGGCCGATGGCGACCGGGAAAATTACCATGATAAAGGGATATTCGCGTAAACTGTCCAGACCCAGCAGGCCCAGATAGACCGGTAACAGCACAACCAGCGCGGCGGCCGGGGCTGGAACACCCAGGAAAAAATTCTTCTGCCAATCGGGCTGCTTTGGATTTTCCAGCATGACGTTAAATCTTGCCAGGCGAATACCTGCGCCAATGACATAAATCAGTGCGCTGATCCAGCCAATATTTCCGGCTTGCGATAGTACCCAGAAATATAACAGCATGGCGGGGGCCACACCAAAATTGACAAAATCCGCCAAACTATCCATCTGGGCACCAAATTTAGTGGCAGATTTGAAGAACCGGGCGATACGCCCATCCAGCCCGTCAAGAATAGCTGCAATAACTATAGCGCCAATGGCCAGTTCAAAACGACCCTCGACTGCGAAGCGGATAGCAGTAAGCCCGGAGCAAATAGCAAGAAGGGTTACTATATTGGGGAATACGACCCGGATTGGAATATCACGGATGCGGGTTGGACCAGATGTCTGGTCACCCCTGTCTTCTTCATCCTCATCGGGGTCAAAGGGTTGAAAAGGTGTTTCCATAAACTCTACCCGTCAACCAACGCGTGTCACGGGGACAATTGCATCACCGTCATAGGCGGCAAGAATGCTCTCACCGGCAATCATCGTTTGGCCGATGGCAACTTTAGGCACTGCACCTTTGGGCAGATAAACATCAAGGCGTGAACCAAAGCGGATTAGGCCAAAACGCTCGCCTGCTCCCATTTCATCACCAGTTTGCGCCCAGCACACGATACGCCGCGCGACAAGTCCGGCAATCTGCACCACTGCCATTTCCCCGTGGGGGCTATCAACTACAAGCGAATTTCGTTCATTATCGAGGGAGGCCTTATCAAGTTCAGCGGAAAGAAAAGTACCGCTACGATATACAATGCGCAGAATTTTACCGCGTTGAGGAGTTCGGTTCACATGGCAGTTGAAGACGTTCATAAATACAGAGATCCGTAACATCTGCTTATCACCCAGTTCCAGTTCCGGCGGTGGTGACAGGTTGGTGATGTGGGAGACAACGCCATCGGCGGGTGAAATGACCAGGTCATCATTGATCGGCGTAACACGCTCAGGATCGCGGAAAAAGTAGGCACACCAGGCGGTGAGCACCAGTCCGACATAAAATAAAGGACCCCATATCCAGCCAAGAACAAATGAAGCGACGAAAAAAATGGCAATGAAAGGATAGCCCTCACGGTGGATGGGCACCATTGATGTCTTGATTGAATTGATAATACTCATAAGATTATCTAACACCCGTAGAATTTTACAACAACTGCCTACTGTGTAATTTATCAAGTTTATCACTGACGCTGGATTGAGCAATTATGGAACTGGAAACACTCGGCTTGTTTATGCTGACTGAAGCATTGTTATCGTTGACGCCCGGCCCTGCTGTATTGCTGGTGCTTGGGCTGTCGGTTCGTCATGGTTTCAAAATCGGATTTGCTGCGACGCTTGGCATATTGGCAGTAAACGCTGTCTATTTTGCATTGGCTGCACTGGGTATTGGTGCGATGATTCTTGCATCAGCTGCTTTATTCACGCTTATCAAATGGGTTGGCGCTGCCTACCTTGTGTATCTTGGCGTGATGATGGCATTGCCATTGTTACGCCGCTTGAGCGGAAAGGCCGATGGCGACAGCGCGGTCATTGATGTAACCAAAGCATCAAAAGCGGTTGGCACTTCAAAAAGGGATTTCCGCAAAGCGTTTATACGCGGCTTCGTCCTGCAGGCATCCAATCCAAAAAATATCGCATTTTTTGTGGCTATTTTACCGCAGTTTATTACTCCTGAAAACAATGTTGCGCTTCAACTTGTTATTCTTGGTGTTGTGTCTGTCGCTATCGAAATACCGATATTGCTGGCTTACGGATTTGCTTCATCAAAAAGTGCTGCTTTGATGAAAGCGCAGGTGGTCGACTGGATTGAAGGTATTGGCGGGGGAATTTTGATTGGCCTTGGGGCGGCGCTGGCGATGGTACGGCGACCATAAAGCCTACAAAAATCCCTGCTCGTCAGCTTCACGCGCTTTACGCAGGCGCTCCTCGGCTTTGGTGGCTTCACGCTGGCGATCCC
Source organism: Rhizobiaceae bacterium (assembly GCA_021648425.1). Taxonomy (GTDB): domain Bacteria; phylum Pseudomonadota; class Alphaproteobacteria; order Rhizobiales; family Rhizobiaceae; genus JAAEMP01. Next base: position 8,399 of record JAKISV010000007.1, on the reverse strand, counting down.
ACATCTGGGAATAGAGGCCTTTTAGTTTCAGCAGCTTAGCGTGGGTGCCGCGCTCGGCGATTTCGCCATCTTTCAACACGATGATTTCATCGGCATTGACCACCGTTGACAGGCGGTGGGCAATAACAAGCGTGGTGCGGCCTTTCGATACCAGGTCTAACGAGTGCTGAATTTCGCGCTCGGTCTGGGTATCAAGCGCGGATGTGGCTTCATCGAGAATCATGATTGGCGGGGCTTTAAGCAGGGTACGGGCAATGGCAACACGTTGTTTTTCACCACCTGAAAGTTTCAAACCGCGTTCACCGACTTCGGAATTGAAGCCGGCTGGAAGGGATTTGATGAAGTCGCCAATCTGCGCCATATTTGCCGCTTCAATCACTTCTTCCTCAGTTGCATCGATGCGACCATAACGAATATTATAGGCGATGGTGTCGTTAAACAGCACAGTATCCTGGGGCACCATGCCAATGGCGGCACGCAGGGATTTTTGCTTTACCTGGCGAATATCCTGACCGTCAATTTCAATACTGCCGCCGGTGACATCATAGAAGCGAAACAGCAAGCGCGAAATGGTCGATTTGCCGGCACCCGAAGGGCCAACAATTGCCACGGTTTTTCCTGATGGCACTTCAAACGAAACTTTCTTCAGAATTTTTCGTTCATGGTCATAGTGAAAATCGACGTTGGAAAACCGAATGGCACCTGCATTAACAACCATTTTTTTGGCGTCTGGCGCATCCTGAATTTCCTGTTCCACATCGAGCAGGGAAAACATTTCTTCCAGATCCGTAAGGCTCTGGCGGATTTCACGATAGATGTAACCGATGAAATTAAGCGGAATTGAAAGCTGCATCAGCAAGGCGTTGATCATAACAAAATCGCCCAGGGTCTGGGTGCCATTGGTGACTGCAATTGCCGACATGGACATGGTGATAATTACACCAACGCCCAATATAGCTGCCTGGCCAAAATTCAGCCATGCAAGGGAGGTCCAAACTTTAGTGGCCGCTTTTTCATATTTTGCCATCGATTGATCAAAGCGTTTTGCCTCCATTTCCTCATTGCTGAAATATTTGACAGTCTCGAAGTTCAGCAGGGAATCAATGGCTTTTGAATTTGCGTCGGTATCATTTTTGTTCATGTCGCGGCGAATATGAATTCGCCAGTCGCTGGCTCGAATTGAAAACCAGACATAGAGCCAAATCATGATGGCGATGACCAGAACATACCAGACATCAAAATTGTACCAGATGACAATCGCCATAAAGACAAATTCCAGAATTGTCGGCCCGCCATTGAGAATGGTAAAGCGCACAATTGATTCAATGCCCTTCGTTCCGCGCCCAATGGTGCGCGAAAGGCCGCCGGTACGCCGGTGCAGGTGGGAACGCAGTGACAGCGAATGCATATGACGAAATACAATGGCTGAGAGTTGGCGCACCGCATGCTGGCCGACACTGGCAAACAGGGCATCGCGAATTTGGGTAAAGCCAACGGTAAGAATACGGCTAAAACCATAGGCGATGACCAACATCACCGGGGCTACCAGCCAAAAAGGCAAAAAATCTGCAGCGGAGCCCTCACCAGTCAGGGCATCGGTTGCCCATTTATAAAGGAATGGAGAAAGAACAGTGACGATTTTGGCGATCACCAACACGACAAAGGCAAAAGTTACACGCCGCTTCAGGTCAGGCCGATTGGCAGGCCACATAAAGGGCCATAAATTCTTGATGGTCGAATAGGTTTTTCCACTATCGGCACTGACAGTGGGCTGGGCCGCCTTATTGGCAGAAGGCGGGGTTGGAGAATTTGGCCCGGCACTTGCAAGGGTAGTTTGAGTTTGCCTGGCCATTTATAATGCTTTCAATTTCTTGTGTGGCAACCGCAGAGATTTATCCGCCAGTTGGCAAATAAGATCAAGATGCTTGGTTACTTGTGACAGAGTGTCGGGGTTCAACGAATAAAGTGAGCAATTGCCAATAGTTTCACAATTGATGAAACCAGCACTGGTGAGAATTTTCAGGTGCTGTGAGATAGTGGACTGGGCCAATGAAATACACGCACAAAAATCATTGCAGCATCTGCTTTCCTTGAGGGCCAGATTTTGAATGATTTGCAATCGAACGGGATGGGCGAGCGCTTTCAGGCGTTCAGCCAACACCGTTGTTTCCTCGTCAACATCTTTCAATGCAGGCTTAAAATTTAATTTGTTGCTGGATTTCTGGTTTCGACTCATCGTTAATCGTTTATCGTCGATAAACGATTAAGTCAACTTTTACCGAAGTAAAATGCGTCAACCTTCCTGATTTTGAACCCCTGCAATTTTTTCTGGAACTTTAAAAATCTGCCCGGGAAATATCAGGCTGGGGTTTTTGATTTGATCTCGGTTGGCATTATAGATTGTGGAATAGCGGATACCACGACCTAAAATGCGGCGTGAAACCTGCCACAGGTTGTCGCCCTTGCGAATGATGACAGAAGTACCGGTGCGAATGACACGTTGAGCGGCTGCGGCTGGTGGCTGAGGTTGTTTTATTTCGACTGTTTCCAGATTTCTGGCAGGTTTGGATTTGGGTTCAGGCGCCTTGGCGACAATTACAGGATTGGGTACAGGTTTGGGTACAGGATTTGACGCAGGCGGCGCGTCATGAATTAGGGGCACCTGCGCACGCGCGACCACTACCGCACTGGTTTTGGCCAGCATATCAGCACGTATCTTGTGAGTCCCCACTTCCAGCTTTGTAACTACTTCGAGCAGGAATGAACCCTGGGAATTTACTACTGTTTCACCAATAAATTTGTCGTTCAGGTATATATTTACAACCCGGCCCGCCTCTCCACTGCCGGCAACAAACAGTTTATTGCCTTCCACTTCAACCGCGCCCAGTAGAACAGGAGCAACGATTTCAGGTTTGGGTTCGGGATTTGGCTCAGGTTTTGGAACGCTGGCGATTACAGGGGTTTTGGGTTCAGGCACTGGTTCGACTTTTTTCACCGGCTTTGGCTCTGGCTCTGCTTTTACTACAGGCTTTGGCGCAGGCTCGGTTTTTACTACTGGCTCGGATTTTACTACTGGTTCTGATTTTGGCACTTGAATGATCTTGCTTGCTTCACCTGGAGTAGTGAGCATGACAATTGTATCGCCGCCGCGTTCAGGAATGTTGATTATTCCGGCCTGAGCAGACAGCAGTGGCTCACCGTTTTTTGGTGTAGCGCGGATAAATAATTCATAAGTGCCAGGTTTCAGGGGTTCGTCAAATACAATTGCAAAGTCACCGGTTTCGCCAGCTTTGGCTGTAGCAATAACACTATCCTTGTGAATTATCTCGATCCCGGAATCAGCGGGAGCGCTCCCGGCAATCAACGTCGAACCGTCTTCTTCAACCCGCAAAACCTGAAATTCCGGCAGTTCCGGCTGGGCAATTTTTACCTCCGGCTCCGGTTTGGTTTCAGGTATTTGCACTGGTTGCGACAGCGCTGCCGGCTGTTCTTCTATTTGTGCATCAGTATAACTTTTATAGGCGTAGGCCCCGACACCCACGGTTGCTGCCCCACCGACTATTGCCATCACTAACGGGATAAATTGAACTGCCATATCATCGCCCTGTATGGTTACATTTTCCGATTGGCGCCAGGCTGGCGTGAGTTGGAAAGATACAATAATAATTCAAACATGTGTTTGATGTTTGTTCTTAGTTGATTTTTAGACGATTTCGCAGCACAAGCCAAGTTCACGCATGGGAATGGAGAAAATATCATGACAAAGTCAATCTGCGTTTATTGCGGTTCTCACCCGGGCAACGACCCGGCATTCATGAAGCAGGGGAGAATCCTGGGAGAAAACATCGCCAAAGCCGGTTTCAGGCTCGTCTATGGCGGCGGCACCTGGGGCGTTATGGGAGCAGTGGCTCACGGATGCCTGGACGCCGGGGGTGAGGTTTTAGGGGTGATTCCCGAATTTCTGGTCAATCATGAAGGGCGGCGTGAAGAGCTAAATGTCCTTACCGAACTGCGCATCACTAAAAACATGCACGAACGCAAGGGGCTTTTATTCAACGAGGCCGATGCATTTGTCGCCCTGCCCGGCGGCATTGGCACGCTTGAAGAACTGGTGGAAGTCATGACCTGGGCGCAACTGGGCCGCCACACCAAGCCCATAATCATGGCATCACTGAATGATTTCTGGAAACCGCTGGAAAACCTGCTGACGCAGATGGACGCAAGCGGCTTCATACATTCGGCGGATAAAATGAAACCGATCGTGCTTGATGATATGGAGCGCATTGTGCCGATGATCAGTGAGCTACTGGCACAGTCCTGAAATTTTTCAGGCTTGACCAGGTATATAGAGCGATAGCCAGCCAGATCAGCATGAATGAAATCAACTGCCACTGGTTAAACGGCTCACGGAAAATAAACACACCAATCAGGAATATCATCGTTGGCACGATATATTGCATCAGCCCGATGGTCGAAAGCCGCAGTCGTTTTGCACCATAGGCAAATAATATAAGCGGGATGGCGGTCACCGGTCCGCAGGCAAGCAAAAACAGCGTGTCGTAGGTTGTCAGGCCAAATTTGGCCTCGCCGGTCATGCCCAACCAAATAGCAAAGGGAATTGCCGCCGTTGATAATATCAACACTTCCATCATAAAGCCCTGGGTGGGGCCGATATCAACGGTTTTGCGGATGAAGCCATAGGTGGCGAATGAGCAGGCCAGTACAATAGCCACCCAGGGAATGACACCGGCTGAGACGCTTAATATTACGACAGCCAATGCAGCAAGCGCGATAGCCGTCATTTGCAGCCGATCCATTTTTTCACCTAAAAAGATGGTTCCAAGCGCAACAGTAATCAGCGGATTAATATAATAACCAAGTGCGGCCTCAATGGAGCGTTCGGCGGCAATTGACCAGACATATATTCCCCAGTTAAGCGAGATTACTGCGGCGGAAATGGAAATTACCACCAGCTTGCGCGGTGAGGTAAGTACCCGCACCAGATCATTGGTTCTGCCGGTAAACAAAAGAACTGCCAGAGCAATGGGAATTGACCAGATCACCCGGTGAGCCAGCACTTCCAGCGTATCAATATGGGCGACAGCCTTCATGAAAAACGGGAGAAAACCCCAGAAGGTGAAGGCTGAAAGCGCATAGGCGAAACCGGCACGCGAGTGGTCTTGCGAGACAGTTGGGAGGGCTTTTGAAACTTCAGCCATCAGGTTTTTGCAGCTTTCATCAGCTTGAAGTTAATCGCATCAATCAGCGCCTGAAAAGAGGCATCGATGATGTTGTCGGAGACGCCCAGCGTAGTCCAGCGGTGGCCGGATGCGTCAACTGAATCAATCAGCACACGGGTGACGGCTTCCGTGCCGCCATTCAAAATGCGTACCTTGTAATCTACCAGTTCAAGGTCTGCGATGTCATTTTGATACTTGCCCAGGTCCTTGCGGATGGCTTTATCGAGTGCGTTGACGGGGCCGCTGCCTTCGGCGACGGACAAAATCGACTGACCGTCAATTTCGACTTTGACCACTGCTTCTGAAACAGTTGTTATATCACCTTTGGCATTGTAGCGCCGCTCGACCTGGGTGCGGTAACTTTCCACGTGGAACAGTTTTTCGACATGGCCAAGCCTGCGCCGTGCCAGCAATTCAAACGACGCTTCTGCCGCTTCATAAGCGTAACCGCGTGCTTCGCGTTCTTTGACGGTAGCGATCAGGCCATCGAGGCGCGGGTCGTCTTTGGCCACCTTGATGCCGCAGCGTTCAAGTTCGGTTAGAAAATTGGATTTTCCACCCTGGTCTGAAACCATCAATCTGCGCGCGTTGCCAACGAGCGCCGGGTCGACATGCTCATAGGTTTGCGGCTCTTTCAAAATAGCAGAAGCGTGAATACCGGCCTTGGTGGCAAATGCCGATGAGCCGACATAGGCTGCCTGGGCATCGGGGGCGCGGTTGAGCATTTCGTCGAATTTGTGAGACAGACGCGTTAACCCGGCAAGTTGTTCTTTGCTGACGCCGGTCTGGTATTTTTTCGATAACTCCTCTTTCAAAGCCAGGTTGGCGATGATGGTCACCAGATTGGCGTTGCCGCAGCGCTCGCCAATGCCGTTCAATGTCCCTTGAATGTGGCGCGCACCCGCTTCAACGGCTGCAAAAGAATTTGCCACGGCCTGGCCGGTATCGTCATGGGCGTGGATGCCGAGATTTTCGCCGGGAATTTGTTTTGCCACTTCGCTGACAATGGCGCTGATTTCGTTGGGAAGCGTGCCGCCATTGGTGTCGCACAACACCACCCAGCGACACCCTGCATCATAGGCCGCTTTGGCGCATTTAAGCGCATAGGCGGGGTTGGCCTTGTAGCCGTCAAAAAAGTGCTCGCAATCAACCATCGCCTCACGCCCAGAGGCAACCACCGCTTCAACGGACTGGCGAATGCTCTCAAGGTTTTCCTCATTGGAAACACCAAGCGCCACGCGCACATGGTAATCCCAGGCCTTGGCGACAAAACAGATGCAATCGGTCTCAGACTGCAAAAGGGCGTTTAGGCCGGGGTCATTTGAAGTGGAAACACCGGGGCGTTTGGTCATGCCAAAGCCAACGAATGATGCGTTTGTCGTGCGTTTCTTGCTGAAAAATTCCGTATCAGTAGGATTAGCACCGGGATAGCCACCCTCGACATAATCAACACCCAACTCATCGAGCATGGTGGCAATGGTGATTTTGTCCTGGACAGAAAAATCAATGCCAGGCGTCTGCTGGCCATCGCGAAGGGTGGTGTCGAACAGGTAGAGGCGCTGTTTGTCGCTCATTTTATCGTCGCCTTGGTTGGCCAGTCGTGTGTTTCATGATCCGGGTGCTGAAAGGATTTAATGGTTTTGAGAAACTCAAGCCACTCTTTGGACAGCTCGGAATTAACCGGCAGCGTGCTTAGCGCATCATAGCCATTGAGTTTGTCGGTCACGTTCACCTGAATGGTCGGGGCGACCCGGTCGGGCTGATCAAATGTGCCCACGGCCAGTTCCAGACCAAATTTGGTGTCATAGGCCAGCGGCGTGCCGCAATGGGCACAAAATCCGCGCCGGGCGAGGTTGGAACTTTGAAACCATTTGGGTGCGCCGCGCGTCCACTTCCCATCCTGGGCTGAAACCAATGGCGCGAACAATCCACCAAACGCCTTCTGGCACATGCGGCAATGACAAACCGAAGAACGGCCCAGTTTTGAAACTGAAAAACGCACCGCGCCGCATTGGCATCCGCCGGTGAGGGTATTGCTCATTTTGCATCCTCCGGCTCAAAACACACCGCTTCTATATTGTGCCCTTCAGGGTCCAGAACAAAAGCTGCATAATATTGGGGGTGGTAGTCTTTTCGAATTCCCGGCGCGCCGTTATCGGTGCCACCCGTCGACAGCGCGGCCTGATAAAACCGGCGCACATTGAGCCGGTTGCGGGAGCGAAAACAAATATGGCTGGCCGGCGTTTGCGGCCCGTTTTCTGCGATCCAGAGCAGGCCTTTTCTCCCCTTGCCAAATCCAAGAACCGAGGCCCTTGAGGTTTGCTCAAAAGGCTCCTCGGCAATCAGTTTTATGCCAAGCGGCGCCAGCGCGGCCTGATAGAAGTTTTTGGCCTTTTTTATGTCGATAACGCTCAAGGTTACATGGTCGATCATCAGTTCAAGTTCATCGCTCATTTTCCAGACTCCCATGTGGTCAACCGCTGGCCGGTTGTTGAATCTTTTGAATCAGTTAGCTCAATTCCTTCAGAGGCCAATTGATCGCGAATACGATCAGCTTCTGTCCAGTTTTTTTCGCTTAATGCAGCCAAACGCAGGGCGATTTTTTCCTCAATTCTGGCGACGTCAAAAGCGCTGTTTTCCTGCAACTTTTGGGTTGCGCTTTGCCAGGCGGCCATACTCTCAAACGTCACCACCCCAAGCAGTTTTAACGACCCGAAAAGCCGCTTTGCATTGTGCAGTTTGTCGCCCTTTGCATGGCGATGCAATTCGGCCAGCACCCCGGCCATGTTCATGTCGTTTGCCAAGGCGGCTATAACCTTTGAACAGGGTTCAAAAGTTTCAATTTCGGCACGATGTTCTGCATCAAAAACCAATCCGAGCGCGCCCATGGATTTTTTCCAGCGTTGCAAAATCCGCTCCGCCTCCTCCAGTTTGGCCAGAGAAAAGTCGATTGGTTCACGGTAACTTTTCATCAGCATGGCAACGCGCAGCACGTCGCCGGGCCACTTCCTGCCGCCGAATTTTTCGGAGTGCAGCAATTCATCAACGGTATAAAAATTACCCTCGGATTTGGACATTTTTTCGCCGTTGATTTGCAAAAACCCGTTGTGCATCCAGAATTGAGCCATGGCATTTTGGTCGTTGGCGCAGCACGATTGG
>JAKISV010000189.1 GCA_021648425.1 Rhizobiaceae bacterium | reverse complement strand
GGCACGGTTTTGGTGTTGGGATTTTTCCGGGCTGGTAACGGCAATTCCTGTCGGCATGTGAGTGATGCGCACCGCTGAATCAGTTGTGTTCACATGCTGCCCCCCTGCCCCCGAAGAGCGATAAGTGTCGATGCGGATATCCTTATCCTGAATATCGATTTCCACATTGTCATCAATCACCGGATAAACCCACACTGATGAAAATGAAGTATGGCGCCGCGACTGGCTGTCAAACGGTGAAATACGCACCAGCCGATGCACACCGGATTCTGTTTTCAGCCAACCGTGAGCATTGGTGCCTTTAATCAAAATAGTTGCCGCCTTGATGCCCGCTTCATCGCCATCAGAACGGCTTTGCAGTTCGACTTTATAGTCGTTTTTCTCAGCCCAGCGAATATACATGCGCAGTAACATTGAAGCCCAATCCTGGCTTTCTGTGCCGCCAGCGCCTGCATGGATTTCAACAAAACTATCATTACCGTCAACTTCACCTGATAACAAAGTATCAACCTGGCGCCGTCCCATCTCAGAATGAAGTTTGTTCAGCGCTTTTTCAGCCTCACCAATAATCTCCTCATCCGCCTCCTCTTCACCCATGGCGATGAGTTCTACATTGTCAGCCACTTCGGTTTCAATGTCGGTAATGGTTTTGATACCCGTATCAAGCTGCTGGCGTTCGCGCATCAGTTTTTGTGCTTCATCAGGCCTGTTCCAGAGTTCAGGATCTTCTGATTTTTCGTTCAGAAATTTAAGGCGTTCGCGGGCTTTATCCCAGTCAAAGATGCCTCCTCAGCAGACTTAGCGCCTGCTTGATTTCATCAACAATCGCTTGCGTTTCTGCGCGCATAACGGACCTTTTCGTATGAAAGAATGTTTAAACAAGCCTTAGCGATGGTACAGCGCCAAGTAAAGCAGCCTCATCACATTAGTCTTTATTTTTGCGGTTTTCTTCCCCAGACCATTTTGTGCGGCACCGGGTCGTAACCGCTGGTGCCAAACGGATTACACTTGGCCACCCGAATAAGCGTTAGCCAACTGCCACCAAAAAGCCCGTGGCGTGCTATGGCTTCATAACCAAATTCTGAGCAGGTCGGCTGATGACGGCAGGAAGAACCAATCAGATTTGACAAGGTCAGCTGATAAACCCGAATAAGCCCGATACCCAAAAGCCTGCCAGGCGTTTTAGGCCAGTTACCCGCGTAGTTACGACCGCTATTTTTGGTAGTTCGCGGTGGAAGCTTTTTATCTGGTTGGCACAATTGACACACCTCATCCAATCGCAGGTTTTTCTGAATCCGCAATTTCACCGGTTGGAACCAACCCATTTTCCTCAATCTGCTCTAGACAGTCCACCACCGCATCAAAAGTCAGCATGGTGGAGGCATGGCGTGCTTTATAATCTCGCACCGGTTCAAGGTACTTAAACTCCTCAAACTTTCCGCTCGGCGGCGCGCCATTTTCTTTAAGCATTGCATTCATTACAATTTGCAGTTCTTTGAGCTCAGAGAGTTTTGCTCCAATTATATTATTCGCCATGATTGATGCTGCTGCTTGCCCCAGTGCGCAGGCCTTCACTTCATGGGCAAAATCATCAACGACAATTTCACCATCGCGAACGCCAACATGCAAATCCACCAAAACCGTCGACCCGCACAATTTTGAATGCTTTTTGGCAGTTGCATGGGGAGAATTCAGACGCCCGGTTCGTTGAATATTCCCGGCAAATTCAAGAATTTTTGAATTATAGACATCATCAAGCATTGCAAGAACTCTTCATTCAGACGCATTCTAATTGAACATATAGGCACAATAGCTGTTAGCGTCGATATAAAAACTGAAAGGCCGCAAATTGTCTAAATTATCCCGGTCGGCCGTAATTTGGGTTAAATTGACAAAAAAAGTCCACTTTGTGGCTTGTTGCGCTACAAAACATTTGAGAATTTTGTTTCATGCTCCTATATTGCAACAAGTCAGGTCACCGTGCCAGAGGGTGAAATACCCAAAAGCCCCGGAATCCGGCCAAAACCGATAGTTTTCTACGCCATTCAAATATGAGGGCAGAAAATACGAATAGGTTGCGGACTGGGCCGACATCGATTTTTCGATGGGTCATTGACGCAGTAAATGAACACTATTCGGGACCCGCTTCGACGGGATTTCATCATGGATGCCATTATCAAAAAGCTGAAACAAAGCGAAACCCGCAGAGTATTGCCTCAATCCGAGCGCCCTACCCGTAAAGAAGCAGAAGCTGCTGTTACCACGCTGCTTAAATGGATTGGCGAAGACGTCGAGCGCGAAGGCCTTGTCGACACTCCCTCTCGTGTGGCCAAAGCCTATGGCGAATTGTTCAGCGGATACGAACAAGACCCGGTGGAAGTTTTAGGCCGCACCTTTGAAGAAGCCGGTGGTTATGATGACATGGTACTGGTGAAAGATATATCTTTCCATTCCCATTGCGAACATCACCTTGTTCCGATAATTGGCAAAGCCCATGTGGCCTATCTGCCTGATAACCGTGTACTTGGCTTGTCCAAAATCGCCCGTGTGGTCGAGATATTCGCCAGACGTCTGCAAATTCAGGAAAATATGACCGCACAAATTGCTCACACCATTGATTCTACCTTGAAGCCTCGCGGTGTTGCCGTGATGATTGAAGCAGAACACATGTGCATGGCCATGCGCGGCATTCGCGCCCAGGGCACCAGCACTATTACCACCTGCTATACCGGCGATTTCCACAATGACCCCAACGAACAGGCCAGCTTTTTAACCCTGCTGCGCATGGAAAATGACTGATCCGCTGTTTCCGCCACCGTCCGACAAAAAAGAGCTCGAATCCAGCACAGCTTTTACACCGCGGTTTGATAAAGACGGGTTGATAACTGCTATTGTTACTGATTATGACAGCGGCGAATTGTTGATGGTTGCCCACATGAATGACGAGGCGCTGGCAAAAACCATCGCTACCGGCAGCTCCTATTTCTGGAGCCGTTCGCGCCAGGAGTTGTGGCACAAAGGAGCAACATCCGGGACCCGGCAAAATGTCCATGAAATCCGCACTGACTGCGACCAGGACGCCATCTGGCTGAAAGTAACCGTTGCAGGCGCAGGTGCCACCTGCCACACTGGTATGAAGGCCTGCTTTTACCGCACGGTTGAATTGAAAGACGGCAAGACAAGGCTGGTTCGCGACAGGATCGACCCGCTGTTTGATTCATCAGATATATACGGTAACAAGACTTGAATTGTTATTGATTCAAACACTCCCATATTGCTTCAAGTGCACTATTGCCGGAAGTGTTCACCATTTAATCAGGAAATTCGCCTATACTGATTGCGGGGATATTCACATTACCGCATTTAGCATCGTAAAATTGGAACTGAAAAAAAGAAGTTTGAAATGGGACATCAGGCAAATGAACCTGCCAAAACGATTACTGCTCCAGAGCAATCTGTGGAGCAGAGCGATGTCGATGTCATTAAAAATTCTGATGCGGCCGATGAGCCAATTAGAATTGATGCGCAACCCTCTTCCCCTGTTATAACATCTCCAATCAAACAACGCCGGTCGGGATGCGGTGGCATCAGCCTTGCCCTTGGTGGCGGCGTAGCACGCGGCTGGGCCCATATTGGCGTGTTGCGTGCTTTTGATGAAGCAGGCATTGAAATTACAATGATTGCCGGCACTTCTGTGGGCGCGTTGGTCGGCGGCTACTATTTGTCCGGCAAACTGGACGAACTGGAAACCTTCGCCCGCTCAATTACCCGTGCCAACATGTTACGCTATATGGATTTTTCATTGCGGGGCGCGGGCCTGATATCGGGAGAGCGTTTAGCCAAACGCATGGCGCAGGATTTGGGCGGCATAGATATCGAAAAGATGAGCAAGCCGTTTGTTGCGGTGGCAACGGAAATTAAAACCGGTCATGAAATCTGGTTGCATGATGGCCCGCTGGCAACAGCAATTCGCTGCTCTTATGCGCTGCCGGGTGTTTTTCAGCCGGTGATCAATTGCGGAAAATTGCTGGTGGATGGCGCAATTGTCAATCCTGTTCCAGTATCTGCCTGCCGCGCCTACGAACCTGATGTGGTGATTGCCGTCAACCTCAACAGCGAGACATTTGGCAAAGGCACAGTTATTCGTGCTTCAAATTATGACACCGCCAATGACAATCAAAGCGACGATGAAATACAATCCAAATCTTCTTCCTGGCTGCCGCTCATTGGAGGGGGACGCGTCAATAAAAAGGTAAAAATTGCAAATCTTGGTGTCACCGGCGTAATGATGGAAGCATTCAATATCATTCAGGACCGCATCGCGCGCACCAGACTGGCGGGTGATCCGCCTGATTTTACAATTCGTCCCCGGTTGAAAAACATGGGGCTGACTGAATTCCACCGCGCAGATGAAGCCATCGAACGCGGCTATGAAGAAGGGTTGCATCGTTTAGCCGAGATGGAGCGTCACGGCATGTTGGAAAAAAGCCAGTAAGGCCTTTATCCATCCTGCTTGCAGGGCGGATTATCAAATAATTCCAGTTCTTTGAGTTTCCCTGACAAAGTATAATCAGGGTAACGCATTACCAGATCGCTGGAGATGCCATTTTCAAATAGCAGGAATGAAGATTCAAAAACCGGCAGATGTTCTGCCGTAGCACCGATGTTTTTGTCGAAATAACTCATCGATACTGACCAGGCTTTTTTTCCCTCAAGTTTGTCAGTAATTCCTTCATCCAATTCATCTCTTCTGTCGTCCACCCCCTTCAGACTGGAAATAACACT
>JAKISV010000188.1 GCA_021648425.1 Rhizobiaceae bacterium | reverse complement strand
AGATTGGTATTCGCACCCACGCGCCGCAGGATTTTGGCATTGAAATCATCTATGGTGATGATCTGGAAGAAATGAATGCTGATGAGGTTTCAAAAGCAATCATCAAACGGGTGGGGTCGCGTCCGGTTTATCTGACCTTTGATATTGACTGTCTTGACCCGGCCTTTGCGCCTGGAACCGGCACGCCGGTGGCAGGTGGCCCCAGTTCTGCCAAGATGTTGTCGATTATCAGGCGGCTGGGCGGACTGGATATCAAGGGGGCGGATGTTGTGGAGGTGGCGCCTGCCTATGACCATAGCCAGGTTAGTGCTATTGCCGGAGCGACGGTGCTAATGTATATGCTCGGACTGCAAGCGGAAAAACTGCGGGAACGATAGGAAATTGTTATTTTCTTTGTGTTCTGATTCCGAAAGCTCAGCCAACCCACTGTAATCTTTAATTCTTCGAACCCGTTATGACAGCAAAAATATTCATTGATGGCGAACATGGCACTACCGGACTGCAAATCCGTGAGCGGTTGGCGGCGCGTAGTGACCTTGATATGTTGTCGCTTGCCCATGAAGACAGGCGCAGCCTTGAGGGCCGCACACAGTTGTTGCGTGAGGCTGATATCGCGATTTTATGCCTGCCTGATGATGCGGCGCGGCAATCGGTTGCGTTGGCAAAAGATGCGGGCACGCGGATGATTGATGCCTCCACCGCGCACCGTACCCATAAGGACTGGGTATTTGGATTTGCAGAACTGGAAGATGGACAAGCCAAAAAAATTGCCAATGCGAAATATGTATCCAATCCGGGGTGTTATTCCACCGGCTCAATCGCGCTGATAAATCCATTGATTAAATCGGGCCTAATGGGTGTTGATCATGCCATCACGATCAATGCGGTTTCCGGCTATAGCGGCGGCGGCAAGGGCCTGATTGCGCGCATGGAAGATACTGACAATTCCGAGGCTATTTCATCGGCATTTTTCAACTATGCCCTTAATCTGAAGCACAAACATGTGCCGGAGATCATTTCACGCTGCGGGCTGATGAGACGGCCGATATTCACTCCAGGTGTGGGGCGGTTCGCCCAGGGGATGCTGGTGCGGGTGCCGTTGTTTCTGGATGATATGAAAGCGGGCATTTCACGCGCTGATGTTCACAATGCGCTGATGTCCCATTATGACGGGCAAAACATAGTGCAGGTTGTTGATCTTGAACAAAGCGACAAGATTTCCCGCATTGACCCGCAAGAAATGGTGGGAACCAACGACATGAAGCTTTATGTTTTTGGCGATGCCAATGGCCGCGAAATTAATCTGGTGGCGTCACTTGATAATCTTGGCAAGGGCGCATCGGGGGCTGCGGTTCAAAATCTGGATTTAATGCTAAATTGAATAGTACCACGGTGCGAGCGCGGTGAAAGAAAGCCAGATGATAATCACCAGCGGGCCGCCAGCCTTGACAAAATCCATAAAACGATAGTTTCCAGGCCCCATCACCAGCAGGTTTGTCTGATAACCAAGGGGTGAAGCAAATGAACAGTTTGCAGCAAAAATCACTGCATGAATAAATGGTATCGGCGACATTTCCAGCGACTGGGCGATGTTGATGGCGATGGGTGTAAATAACAGTGCTGTTGCGTTATTGGACAGCAGGTTGGTGAGCACGGCAATGGTGAGAAACAGTGCTGACAAAATAACCACAGGGCCAAAATCCGACAATTGATCCACCATGCCATTGGCCAAAAATGCAGCCCCACCCGTCTTGTCCAGGGCTGCAGCCATGGTGATGCTGGCGGCAATCAGCAAGACGATACGCCGGTCAATCGCCCTGCCCGCCTGGCCGATATTCAGACAACCGCTTAATATCATTGCCAGCGCACCGATGATGGCCGCCACAACTATGGGAACAAGACCAAGGGCGGCGGCAAGGACAGTAGTTGCGAATATGCCAAAGGCATAGTTGGCTTTGGCAAAGCTGTTGATGGTTGACACCGAACCCTCCAGCAACATCAAATCACGGTCGAGGCGCAGTTTGCGGATATTGGTTCTGGTGCCGCCAATCAGAAAAACATCGCCGGGGCGCAGGCGGATTTTGTTTCTCAAATCGCGTTTCATGCGTTTATGGCGCTGGATGCCGATGATGTAGCAGCCGGTCTGGTCGGTGAATTCTTCATCAACAATATTGCGCCCGCCCAGCCTTGATGCGGGCGCTATGGCGGCCTCAGCCAGCATCAGATGTTCGCCGCTGGCGTCAAATTCCACCAGCTCTGTCACCTGTTCGCGGGTGCCTGCAAATTGTACGATGTCATGTTCGCGCAAGGTGATATCTTCAAAAGGCGGCAATATGATTTTTTCTCCGCGCTTTACCAGACGAACGGTCACTTCTTTAAGTGAGGGGAATAAACCACCTCGCGAAACTTCTCCCAACAATTTGTGACCTGAATGCAATTCCACCCGGGCCAGGAACTGAACGCCGGAGCGGAATTTGTGTTTTTTGATTTTCAGTGAAGGACGGTTGAGCATCAGGGGGACAACCAGCAAAACGTATACGCTACCAATAAGTGCCAGAATTATTCCAGGCATGAAGAAGTCGAAAAATTCTATTTTTATGGATGTTTCGATTTCCACCATACCGGCAACCAGCAGGTTGGTGGAAGAACCAACCAGTGTCACCATGCCCCCCAGGATGGTAATAAATGACAGAGGCATCAACATGCGCCCTGCCCCTGGCCCATAACGGTTGGCCAGTGCTGCAACGATTGGGATAAACATCACGACAACGGGAGTATTGTTGAGAAATGCGCTCATTATTCCGGCACTAATCAGGCAAAGCCAGATGATGATTTTTGCCCTTGAGCGTCGCGCCGTTGATAATATCTGGGTGACACCATCCAGAGCACCGGACTGGTGCAGGCCCTGCCCCACTACCAGCAAAGCAAGTATGGTAAGAAGCGCAGTGTTGGCGAAGCCGGACAATAAATCCTGGGGAGACAAAAGGCTGTTTCCAGCCTCATCGAGCAGCGGCAGAAAATGAAAAAGCAGGAGGAACGCAACGATGGTTCCCAGCGACACCAGTTCCAGTTCCAACCAGTCCGAGGCGAAAAGAACGATGGCAATGGCGATTATCGCGAATGTCATCCACATCTGCATGGGGGCAGATTAGCACGGTGTTTTGAAGGTTTGGTATATCTGTTGCGTTGTTTTACACAGCAATATGGATCCTTTTGATATTATTGCCGATTTTCAATTGCTGTAATGGGGGGATAGCCACCGCTTAATGCTCGCCAGTGGGCGACCGCAAACCCCAATAAAATCAGTGCGCCCAACTGATGAAGCAGTGCCCAGCTCAATGGCACCTGTAGCAGCAGGGTTATTATTCCGATTGCCGCTTGTATCAGAGCAATAATTGTTATGATTACCGCTCGTCTTTTATGGGTGGCTCCGGTTGAAGGGTTGAGGGATATTATCAGATTGAAAATAATGAAGGCCAGCAATGCGTAGGCGGTCATACGGTGGGTAAACTGTACCATTTTGATATTCTCAAAAAAGTTCAGCCAGGCCGGTTCAATGACAAACAGGCTGTCGGGAATGATCGCGCCATCCATTAGCGGCCAATCGTTAAATGCAAGCCCCGCATCCAGCCCGGCAACCAGCGCGCCCAGGAAAATCTGAAAAAATATGAACATCACCATCAAAGGCGCCATGATGTGTATGATTTTACGGGCGGGTTCTTTACTGTGGGGCGCCAGTCCACGCGCTACCCACAAGGCATAGGCGAAGATTAAAAAGGCGATGATGAGATGGGTGGCCAAACGGTATTGACTGACATCTGTTCGCTCCACCAGGCCCGAAGAAACCATCCACCAGCCAACAAAACCCTGCAGGCCGCCCAAAGCCAGTAACAACAGCAGGCGGGGCTTTAAACCCGGCTCGAGGCGTTTGCTTATCCAGAAATATGCCAGAGGTATGGCAAACACAAAGCCAATCATGCGGCCAAAAAACCTGTGACCCCATTCCCACCAGTAGATAAACTGAAATTCGCCCAGGCTCATGCCTTTATTGATCTGCTGATATTCAGGGATTTGCCGGTATTTTTCAAATTCCGACAGCCATTGCGCATGAGACAAGGGCGGGAAAATACCCAGCAGAGGCTTCCATTCGGTAATGGACAATCCAGAATCTGTCAGCCGGGTGGCTCCACCGATAATAACTATCGCTGCCACCATCAGGCAGATAAAATACAACCAGTAACGAACCAGCTTGCGGTTGGTTAGCTCGCGCTGGATCAGGGATTGGGTGTTTTCAATGGCATTTGGCATATTCATGACGGATATTTTTCAATGGTTATAGAACAACATTCGGGCAGGTGGTTACCGGCAGATTACGTTATGTTCAGGACTTGGCAAGAGAAGATAGCGGTGACACTCGGTCGCGCTGGCATGGAATAGGCCGAGCAAACCAAAAGTGTAGATCACACATCAGTATTTCCCTTGAAGGGATAATTTGAGTTTATTCCAGGGTTTTGATCCTGGGCGATGGCGGGGATTACATTTCCTGCAAACAACCACTAAACTTGTTCATCCCGGACTGCTACACTTCTTATCGCGGCACTCTCTCTTGTCACAGGGGTCCATACCTGAGAATTATCGTGTGGATGGGGGAACGGCATGGATTCCTGTGACAAGCACAGGAATGACGGTGAGGTTGAATTTGTTGTTTAACCTGTTGAAATAACCCAACAATAAAACCTCAAAAATCTTATCCCCACATCCCCCACTGCCCATATACTACCTTTACTGATCAACCCTGCAAACGACGGCGCGCG
>JAKISV010000006.1 GCA_021648425.1 Rhizobiaceae bacterium | reverse complement strand
TCCTGTATTGCCTCCAGGGTTAATATTGGCAGACTGATTAAAACAAGGAAAAACGGCAAGGTATAATGCTCTGTCAGTAAACCTTCGATTTCTGATAGAATTCCGTAGCTAATGATTGCCATCAGCACAGACACGCCAACAGCAATTGCCGGTGCTGCCAATAAAACTCCATAAAGATGCGCCCGGTCTTTGGCAGTGCGATATTGGGTAATAAAGCGGATTACTGTTGTTTGCAGGCCGACACAAGATAAACCGCCAGCGATAAGTGCAACCACCCAAACCAGGACAAATATTCCATATTGATAGGCGCCCATCCAGCGTGCGAGAAATACCTGAAGAATAAATGCCAGAACGGCGCTGATTATGCGGATAGTAAATACCAGCATAGCAGCGCGGGCAGATTTTCCATTGGTGGTATCTGCGGACAGTTTGTTGAAATATTCGCGCAGTTTTGCAATTACCCTGGAGCGATGACTCCGGGGCAGGATGAATGCAGTCCATGTCAGAATGCGTTCAATCAATTATTGCTCCAACCGACTGATATACGAAATCAACAAATGCTTCCGTGGTTAAAAGACAGGTTCTAATGACAGGAGCGTGCCATAAATCTTTTAAGATTCAGTTCAATTCAGGATAGAAAAGTAAACGTAAATTAACCTGAAAACCCGCCTTCATCGAGGAAAGCGCGTTCTTTGATGCTGGTATTTCGGCCTAAAACCGGATTACGGTGAGGGAAACGACCGAACCTGGCTATGATATCGCGATGTTCGATAGCGGATTTTAAGGAGCCCTCAATATTTGCTGAGCGAATTAATTCAACACAGGCTTCCTGGTCATCAAGCGCTTCGCTATGCATATAGGGCAGGTAATAAAAACTTCTGATATTTTCAGCAACTTTGGTGTCAAACCCGTTTGCCACTCCGTGTTTTGCCAGTTCCAGCGCATAATCATCTTGAGCAAAAGTTTTTGCGTTATTACGGAACATATTGCGAGAAAACTGGTCAAGGATGATAATCAGCGCCAGACAGGAATTTGCTTCTTTACGCCAGTCATCGAGTTCACGCCTGGCTGCCTGTTCATATAGCTCAGCAAACCTATCTGCTATTTGTTCATCAAAATCCGTATTTTTCTTCCACCATGCCGATGGTCCCGCTGCCTGCCAGAATTCCAGCACTGTGGCGACCTGTTCATTGACCATGGCAAAAATCCTATAAATCGATTGTGCAAATTACTGGAACGTGGTCTGAAGGTTTTTCCCAGCCGCGTGCCTGGCGTATTACTGCTATGTCGCTTTGTAATTGAGCCAGTTGTGGCGAGCCCCAGATATGGTCAAGGCGGCGACCCTTGTTTGACAAATCCCAGTCACGTGCCCGATAACTCCACCAGGTGAAAAGTTTCTCTTCGTGGGGAATTTTATTGCGGATCAAATCCACCCAGCCACCTTCGCTGAAAATACGCTCGAGTGCGTCGGTTTCTATGGGTGTGTGAGACACGATTTTCAGTAGTTGTTTGTGTGACCAGACATCATTTTCGTGAGGAGCAATATTTAGATCTCCAACCAGAATTGCATTGGTATCGCCATCAAGTGCCCGCAGGGAGCGCATTTCTTCGAGAAACTTCAGTTTGTGATCAAATTTTGGATTTTTTGCAGCATCGGGTTCATCCCCACCAGCAGGTACGTAAAAATTATGCAGTAAAATTGATTTGCCACCGGCCTCAAAGCGACAGGCGACATGGCGTGAATCGCCCATGTCGCAATAATTAGTGGAGTGGGTTTCTATTAGCGGAATTTTAGAAACCGTAGCGACACCATGGTAAGCTTTTTGGCCATGGACAGCCTGATATTGGTAGCCAAGTTTATTGAAGGCTTTGGCAGGAAACTGATCATTCATGCATTTGATTTCCTGCAGGCACAATATATCAGGCTGGAATTCCTTCAAAAAGGCTTCCACCATATTGATGCGCAGGCGAACGGAATTGATATTCCAGGTAGCTATAGATAGAGGCAAAATCGCTGACTTTTCTGACTGGTATAAAGATTTCAAACCCGCTCAGAATGTATCAGTGGCCATATTTTAGCAAGGCCAATATTTTATTTCCGGTGATTAGCGATCGGTGTTTTTTGAGCGCTGGATTGCCAGTTGATTGACCTTAAAATAGGAAGCCGGGATTTTGATGTTCTTTTGCACATTAAAAATCATCACCGTGGTTTCTTTACCCTGGGCATCTTTGATCACCCATTGGCGCAAATCGAAGGTTCTGGGGTCAAACATCATGGTGATGATTGAATTACCGAATATTTTTTCATCACCCATAACAATTGTAGTTAGATCCGGATCGGTGCGTACTTCCCGAATGGTTTTGGGATCAATTGCCATTTTATCGCCCAGCACCAGAGAAAGCGGGGTTTTTTTCAACGGATAGAAATCCCAGGTTTTTAATTTCCTGTTATTTACAGCCACGGTTTTCCCGTTCGAGACTATTCTAATGGGAGTGGGGTCCTGATAATTGAAGCGGATTTTTCCGGGCCGCTGAATATAGAATTTTCCACCGGTCTGATTTCCCTTGGGGCCAAACTGGATAAATTCTCCGGCCATAGTGGGAACTTTCACGAACTGTTTGGCAATTGCAGCGATGGTTTCATCGCGGGTCTGGGCAGACGAGCTGGCGATTGTTGAAAAAATCAACAGGGTGCCTGCGCTGAAATATAGAAATGTCTTGATCATGGTTTTAAATTGTCGTTGGTTGCAGTTTGAATTGTCTACTGATTACGAAACAATCCCGGCGATTTATTGTTCAAAATCAGAAATTTATCCGTTACATCATTTCTTCTTCAGCCGGAACTAATATTTCTCTTTTCCCGGCATGATTAGCGCTGCTGATCAGGCCTTCCTGCTCCATGCGTTCAATCAACGTGGCGGCGCGGTTATAACCGATAGACAGGCGGCGCTGGATATAGCTGGTTGATACTTTTCGATCTCGTATCACTATTGATACCGCCTTGTCATAAATGTCGGTGGAATCAGACAATCCATCAGTTCCTCCAGAGCCGCTATTACCGTCCTCATTCATATCCTCATCTTCATCTTCTGTAACAGATTCGAGATATTGAGGCGTGCCCTGGGTTTTCAGGTGGGCAACAATTTTTTCTACTTCCATATCGTCAACAAATGGGCCGTGTACCCGGGTAATTCTGCCACCGCCAGCCATGTAAAGCATATCACCCATTCCCAGCAATTGTTCAGCGCCCTGTTCGCCTAAAATGGTGCGTGAATCAATTTTGGATGTGACCTGGAATGAGATGCGGGTGGGGAAATTTGCCTTGATCGTGCCGGTAATGACATCCACTGAAGGCCGTTGGGTTGCCATTATTACATGAATACCGGCAGCCCGCGCCATTTGCGCCAGTCGTTGAACGGTTCCTTCGATATCTTTTCCTGCCACCATCATCAGATCAGCCATCTCGTCGATGATGACGACGATGTAGGGCATTGGATTTAAATCAAGTGTTTCGGTCTGATAAATCGCTTCTCCGGTTTCGCGATCAAAGCCGGTTTGTACAGTTTTAGTGATGGTTTCGTTCTTTTGGACGGCCTGAGCCAGACGGGAATTGTAACCGTCAATATTACGTACGCTCAGTTTGGACATGTTTTTGTAGCGCTCTTCCATTTCACGCACAGTCCATTTGAGAGCAACAACGGCTTTTTTGGGATCGGTAACAACCGGTGTTAACAGATGGGGAATGCCGTCGTAAATTGAAAGTTCCAGCATTTTGGGGTCGATCATTATCATCTTCACCTGATCTGGGCGTAACCGATATAAAATGGACAGGATCATGGTATTGATGGCAACGGATTTACCAGAACCTGTTGTGCCGGCCACCAGCAGGTGAGGCATTTTTGCCAAATCGGCAATAATGGGTTCGCCGCCAATATCCTTACCCAGAACAATGGGCAGTTTGGCTTTGGAACTTTCATAAACCTGGCTTGCCAGTGCTTCGCGTAAATAGACTGTTTCGCGGCGGTGGTTTGGCAATTCGATACCAATGGCATTTCTGCCGGGCACTACTGCGACCCGTGCTGCAATTGCGCTCATTGAGCGTGCTATGTCATCGGCCAGGCCAATTACTCGTGAAGACTTGATGCCGGGGGCCGGCTCCAACTCATAAAGCGTCACTACTGGTCCGGGCCTAACATTGATGATCTCGCCTTTAACACCAAAATCTTCCAAAACGCCTTCGAGAAGGCGGGCGTTTTGTTCAAGCGCCTCGTTGCTCTGGCTGGCGTTGCTGACAAGGTTTTTTGGTTCACCAAGCAAATGCAATGAAGGCAGCTCAAAACTGTTTTCTTCAAACATCGATGATTGCGCTTCACGCGAGACACGCACACCAGCTTTGGGTTTTGGAGCGCGTGGTTGAACGCGTTGTGGTGACAGGACTGAACTCTCAGCCTGGGTGTCATCAAAGCCTGGTTGATCGCTTGCCTGGTAAATCTGCTCACCGTATTGGGGCGAAAGGTCCATGTTCATATCGGAAAATTCAGGGTCATTTTTGATGCCGCCTTCGTATCTTTCCAGACCATCATCTGCTGGCGTTATCAGTTTGCTCAATTTACCTTGAAGCCAACTGAAAATCCTGACAGATTTATTGATCTTTTCAGGAGTATCATCGATTTCACCAATATCAGGCCTGATAGTCTTCTTTTTTCGAAAACGGGATTTTAGTGAAAGATACCAGTGGGTGAATGCTCCAAATGCAAGAGAGGCATCAAAGTCTTCGTCGTCATAATTTTCTTCAATTAGGTCATTATCTGCAGACGAACGGCGATTTATCAGGCCACCGGCATAAAAAGCCAACATCAATGCGGGAATCCCAAACACTATAAACATGATGGCCGCCAGATAACCCGAGGGCGGTGCGCCAGTAAAAAGTGCGGGAATTTTCAAGATCAAATCGCCAACAACCCCGCCAAGACCAGAAGGCAAGGGCCAGGTTTGGGGAACGGCAACTGATGCAAGGGCTGCAGAAGCCAATATGCTCATCAAAGCCCAACTTAGTAAGCGCTTTCTTGTTTCACCCAGGGGTTGCCGCAAAATTTTCAGCCACCCGGCAACTGCCGGTGGAAACAAAACTATTGCCGCTGCAATGCCAAAAAACTGAATCATAAGATCGGCAAAAGATGCCCCCCAAAACCCCATCCAGTTGACGGCGGTGTTGCTATTGGCATTTGAAAGGCTTGGGTCATTGACAGACCACGTAGCCAGGGAAATGAATGCTGTCACGACCAACACAATCATTGCCAAACCGATCAACACCCCAAGATGGCCCGCATTGCTGCCGGGATTGATTGGAGCCTTTGAAGCTTTTTTGCTTCTACTGTCAACGTCCCTTGAAGTAGAAAAACCCGGTTCTACAAATTCCATCAATTACTCCAAATAAGTTTCAGGCAGCAAATACTGCCCGCTGGCAGGAAATAGCTGACCAGCATCATGAAGCAATCCTATTTTGTGAAGGTTAATTGCTAATTAACCATCTACTATTTCGTACAAATTTTGTGGGCAAAAATAATTGATACGATCAATATTCAACGGGTACGTTGGCGAATTAACCCTTCTTGTGCAACAGAAGCAACCAGAGTACCGGCCTGGGTGTAAATTCCACCCCTGGTAAACCCTCTTGCGCCGGAAGAATTGGGGCTGTCCTGGGCGTATAGATGCCAGTCACGCATATTTAAGGGTCGGTGAAACCACATGGAATGATCAAGGCTCGCAACCTGAATTTTTGGATCAAAGATTGCCCGTCCGTGCGGGTAAAGTGCTGTATCAAGTAAAGTCATGTCTGAAGCATAGGCCAATACAGCCTCATGAATGGCCGCGTCCATTGGCAATTTACCCGTGGCACGCATCCAGATATTTTGTTTTGGTTCGAGTTTTTCACGAGAAATATAATGGGTAAGGTTGACTGGCCGCAACTCGATTGGCCGTTCGCGCTGCCAGTATTTGCGAACATTCTCCGGTGCATGATCGATGTATTGTTCAGCCAGTTTTTTCTCACTCATCAGGGTATCGGGGGCGGGTGCATCGGGCATATCGATAAAATGTTCCAACCCTTTTTCGTGTACCTGAAACGATGCCGACATTGAAAATATCGCATGACCATGTTGGATGGCGACTACTCTTCGGGTGGTAAAGCTGCGCCCGTCCCTGATGCGGTCAACTTCGTAGATAATCGGAATTTCGGGATCACCGGGCCGCATAAAATACCCGTGCAGGGAGTGGACCCGGCGCGCTTTATCAACTGTTCTTTGTGCGGCAACCAGTGCCTGGCCAATCACCTGACCGCCAAATACACGCTGCCAACCCGATTGGGGAGAGCGGCCGCGAAACAGGTTGTGTTCCAGGTTTTCCAGGTCAAGAATTTTCAACAACTGGCTGATTGCCTTGCTCATCAGGTATCCCTCTCGCTTTCAATTCGCCGGTATAGCAGGAATTTAGCATGAGCGATCAAAATCGCTATTGCAACATGGAAAAACCTACATTTGCATGATAAAGATAAAGCGGAAACGGCCGAAGAGATGTTGTCAACAAGGACAAGGCATATGGCGAAAAAACCAAATCACAGCGATATTTTAGTAGTTGGCGGGGGCTATGTCGGGCTATCAATTGCGCTGGCTACAAAAACAGCGGCTCCTCATTTATCGGTAACAGTTCTTGATGGTGCGCCGCGTATTGCTATCGATAGTGAAACACGCGCATCAGCGATTGCGGCTGCCGCATGCAGAATGCTTGCACAATTGGGAATCTGGGATGAAATTTCCAAAGACGCTCAGCCCATCAATGAAATGATTATCACCGATTCCAAACTGCATGATGCGGTGCGGCCGGTTTTTCTCACATTTGCTCACGAGGGCAAAAATGAGCCTTTTGCCCATATGATTCCAAACCAGAGCCTGATTAGGGCGCTTCGCAGGGCAGCCGAAGATAAAGGTGTTATATGTTGTTACGATACTCTGGTTGAAAGTCATGAAGTCAATCCGCACCAAGTTTCAATCACAACCGCATCTGGCGAAACCTATCTGGCAAAACTGCTGATTGCTGCCGATGGTGTGCGCTCGCGATTGCGCACCGCTGCCGGAATTAAAACCATGCACTGGTCCTATGAACAAACCGGTATTGTCACCACGGTTGCCCACGAACGCCCTCACAATGGAATTGCCCAGGAACATTTTCTGCCAGCCGGGCCGTTTGCAATATTGCCATTGACCGGTAATCGCTCATCTTTGGTGTGGACTGAAACCACGCGAAATGCAGAACGTATATTGGCGATGGATGATTTCGATTTTGAATTTGAACTTGAAAAACGTTTTGGGCACAAGCTGGGGGAAATTAAGGTTGAGGGCGCGCGGAAGGGTTTTCCACTTGGGCTGACCCTGGCGCGTGAATTTGTTAAAAACCGGTTTGCCCTTGCAGGTGATGCGGCCCATGGCATTCATCCGATTTCGGGGCAGGGGCTTAACCTGGGATTCATGGATGCTGCTGCCTTGTCGCAAACTATCGTTGAGGCTGATCGCCTGGGTCTCGATATTGGTACGCTGACGGTTTTGGAAAATTACCAGCGCTGGAGAAGGTTTGATACGGTTAAAATGGGGGTGGTCACTGATGTGCTTAATCGCCTGTTTGCCAATGACAATCCGATTTTACGCGCTGCCAGGGATTTTGGGCTGGGTGTGGTGGATCGTTTGCCGGGTATCAAAACCCACTTGATTTCTCAGGCTGCGGGCTTGTCGAAATCTGCTCCCAATTTATTGCAGGGAAAGGCGATTTAGGGGCGGCTATTTTTCTTCCAGTGGCCTTGCTTCCGACGGCAGCATGATAGGAATTCCATCACGGATCGGGTAGGCCAGCTTAGCAGCGTTTGAAATCAGCTCCTGTTTCTCCAGATCGTATTCCAATACTGTGTGGGTAAGCGGACAGACCAGCATTTCAAGGAATTTTGGATCAATTTTTTGTTCGGAGTTGCGGTTATTGCTCATTGTAAAATACTCTCGGAGCCGCCGCTGTTTTTGGCCAGCTCAAATTCCGTGATTGCAATCAGAGTTTCAGCCCTCAGTGCGAGATCGCCTGCTTCCAGCAGGGCCTGTTTTTCTGCCGGCCCATAAGGGCTCATCATGCAAAGGGCATTGACCAATTGATCGGTGTTGGTTTCTTCAACGCTTTGCCAGTCCGCCTCCATTTGATTGGCTTCCAGATAATTGCGAAAAGTCTTCAGTAGTTTTTCGCGATCTACGCCGTCGCTGGTTAAATTATCTGCCAGATCATCTTCGAAATACTCGACCTTGTGGGTGTCGTATTCCCGGTCAGTTTTCAATTTTGTGGAAATTTTATACCGGCAGATACCGGCGAGATTAATCCAGTAACGCCCATCACCGGTTTCCTGAAAAGCAGTTATCCTGCCAAGGCAGCCGACCTCGTACAGTTTGGGCGTTATCTGAGGAGTTGATTGATCTTCATGGGGTTGAATCATGGCAATCAACCGGTCTTTAAGCAACGCATCTTCGAACATCTGCAGATATTGGCGCTCAAATATATTCAAAGGCAACTGGCCACCGGGCAATAAAATAGCACCGGCCAGCGGGAATACCGGCAGCTGATCTGGAAGATCGGATCTGGTATTATAGTCTTTGTTTCCAGCTTTCACGTGTTGCTCCAGTTAGCCAGCATCAGGAAAACAGTGCAGTTGATAATTTACGGCGGGCTGATTTTGTCGCCTCATCTGCCTCGCCCCAGGCTTCAAAATATTTTATCAGCTGTTTGCGTGCGCCATCGTTGTCCCATTTGCGGTCTTTTGTAATTATTTCAAGCAACAGCTCAGCCGCCTCTTCGCGTTTGCCGGCAGTGTTATAAGCAAGCGATAAGTCGAACTTTGCCTGCCAGTCCTTCGGGTTGGCTTTAACGGCAGCAATCAACTGCTCTACATCACCCAAATCATCAGCTTGCAGTGCCAATTCGATTTCTGCCTTCAATGCTGCCACATCTGGTTTGCCGTGGTGATCTTCATTGATTGATTCCAAAATATTTTGTGCTTGCTCTATATCTTCAGTTTTCAGATAAACCATGCCCAGCAGTGCCATCGCTTCTGGATTTTGTGGATCGGTTTGCAGATAAGCAGCCAGTTGGCTCATTGCACCGTTAAAGTCATTATCAGCGAGTAGCTGGCGTGCTTCGTTTATTGTCTTTTCAGCAACAGCGGCTTCGGAAGGGCCGGCGTGTTTTTCGAAAAATTTGCGTATTTCACTTTCGGG
This sequence comes from Rhizobiaceae bacterium, assembly GCA_021648425.1. Classification (GTDB taxonomy): domain Bacteria; phylum Pseudomonadota; class Alphaproteobacteria; order Rhizobiales; family Rhizobiaceae; genus JAAEMP01. The sequence goes on along the minus strand of JAKISV010000006.1, from coordinate 21,594 downwards.
TCTAACCCCCATAAATGCATCAATCGGCTTGCCATCAACAAAAGCCACTACAGCAGGAATTGACTGGATACCCATTTGGCCGGCAATTTCAGGATATTGCTCCGTATCCATTTTTACCAGCCGGGCCTGACCGGAAAATTCATTTGCAACCTTTTCAAGGGTGGGTGTCAATTGTTTACAAGGTTCGCACCAGGGTGCCCAGAAATCAATGATTACCGGAATTGTTTTTGACGCTTCAATAACCTCTGTTGCAAAATCAGCTGTTGAAATATCCTTGATTGCCATATCATTTTGCGGATGGTTTGTACTTGAATTATCCGTGCCGGCTGCTGCTGGCGGTGCAGATTGTGACTGGTAAGACATCTGATAATTACCAGAACTGGTGGTGGTATTATATGGATTATTTTTATTGCTCATGTTTTGCCCCGATACTAATCTGACTGTGCATACTATATTATCCAATTGCCTTCAGTGGCAAAAGGGTTCCGGATCTAATTATCGCCACTTGTTTGTGACATTTGAATGATTTCGGGCTTATGGCCGACATCTTCCAGAAACTTTAACAGGTCTTCACGAAAGATGGTGGTTGTCATCTCGTTGGTCAATGGGTGGCAGTTTATCTTTTCATGGACCAGCAGCGACTTGTCAATTATCAGGCGCACATTGTTGTGTTTATCATTGATTACACTAAACGCCGTTACCGAACCTGGTGCCACTCCCAAATATTCCATCAATTGCTCAGGCCTGCCAAATGATAACCGGCTTTTTGCGCCAATAATCGGATGCAGGCGATTGAGATCAATTTTTGCGCATTCCTCCAAAATCAGCAGGAAATAGTTGCTCTTTTTATCTTTCACAAACAGGTTTTTTGTATGACCGCCAGAAATTTTTCCCCGTAGCTTTTGCGATTCCTCAACACTGAAAAGCGCGGGATGCTTTAGTGTTGTAGTTTCAAATCCTTTCTTCTCCAGTATTTGCAACAGTTCCTGAGGTGTGAAGGGCATTTTATTCTCCAATAAACTAATAGAAATTTGTATTGGGTTGATCAAACGTGCGCAAGTGCGTCTGCCTGGTTTTTGCATGCGGCCAGGTTCTATCAAAATTCAGGAATTTTCCTGTTGCATTCCCCGCCCCCATAGGCCATATAAACGCCGCACCAGACCACCGCGAAATTACCCCAGCGCGGTGTCAAATGAGCGGGTGTAGCTCAGGGGTAGAGCACAACCTTGCCAAGGTTGGGGTCGTGGGTTCGAATCCCATCGCCCGCTCCAAAATACCTAAAACTTTTAGTAAGTTGTCATAAATTGCGGCGGCTCCATGTGGCTGTGGTGTCTGCTTCATGGCGACACCCTGTTTTATTCCCTGCCAAACGGGGCCGATTCGTGTCGACAGGGATGCAATGGCGGCAAATTGCTCGACTTCAACAGCAGGGTGCATGCCCAACAAAAAACCCCGGTTGACTGACAATGCAGCGCATTTAGCATCAATTGGTAAGGCCAGGTGATTATTCCTGAGTTTATAACCTGAACTTTAGTTCCAGATGACCTGGGAGCTCATTTTGCAGGCTCGGCAACGGCCATTTTTAAAGCACGTGAAGAGGCTATAACTACAATAATTACCAGTCCGGCACCACCGATGTTTGCTAACAGGTTCAAGGGCAGGAATGCACCAATCGCACCTAGAATAAGGAGGGGGATCGTGATGAAATTGATTGGGCCTTCTGCGTAGTTCTGAATAAGGGCATTGAGGGCGTAGATACCAAACAGGGCGAAAAATCCTATTTGCAGTACTTCGTTCCATGCTCCTGAAATCAATGGTGTATAGGCAAACATCAGCGGTACAATGTAGAGCCCTTTTGCTATTTTCCAGGCCTGGAAACCTGTTGCCATTGGTTTTGAGCCGGCAATACCCGCTGCAGTAAATGCAGCCAGACATACGGGCGGCGTGACATTGCTATCCTGACTTAGCCAGAAAATAATAAGATGTGCGGTTAACAAAAATGTTGTTTGCATAGCGGGATCAACCAGCAGGGGACGTATGGATATTGCCAGTTCAAACGGCATGGCGGCCATTAGCGCAATGGCATCTTCACGCGCCATTCCCGCCGCCAGTTTCGCCACGTGCGGACTGTCGACAAGCGAGAACATTGCAACTTTTACCGGATCTGTGATGCCGACCACTAATTGTTCTATGATGATTGTATCAGCAAGAATTCCGGCAAGGGCCGGCGCTGTAAGAATTGCCAGAATAATATAAGCGGCGGTAACCGGCAGGCCCATGCCCAGCACCAGTGAAACCAGGGCGATCAGCACAATAGCCAGCACGATTGAACCCTGGGACCATTGGGCAATCATCAGGGAAAAACCGTTGCCAATACCACTGGTAACGATGGCATTGTTCATAATGCCGATCGATACCAGTAAAATGCCGGTCATTATTGAGGATTTTGCACCCAACAGCAGCGCTTCAGTAATCTTCTTTGGTCCCATTGTCACCGGAGCAAAGGATTTATTGCCGATCAGCCGGGCAGCAAGCGAAGTTGACCAGGAGACGATTATCAAGGCACCGATGGCCCAGGAGGCGGCATAACTTGGCGTCACTCCGCTCATAAGCAGCCAGATCATAACCGTCAGTGGCAGGATAAAATTCAGGCCGCCGGAAATCATCTTGCCGTAATTTACATCGAGCGCGAGTTCATTTCCGACCTGATATTTAACCGCTTCAATGCGTACAATAAACGCTACGGACAGAAAATATAAAAACGCCGGAACAATGGAAACTGATACAATTGTGGAATAGGGAATTGAGGTATAACTTGCCATGACAAATGCGCCCGCGCCCATGATTGGCGGCATCAGTTGCCCGCCGGTTGATGCGGCTGCCTCCACACCTGCAGCGAATTTGGGGCGAAAGCCGTTTGATTTCATCAGGGGGATGGTGATAACGCCGGTTGAGGCTGTGTTGGCAATTGCTGAACCGCTGATTGTGCCGGTCAGGGCAGAAGATATAACCGCTACAAAAGCAGCACCTCCGCGAATGCGGCCAGCGACAACTTTTGATATTTCGATGACAAATTCGCTGGCGCCGGAAGCCACCAGAAAGCCGCCAAAAATCATGAACAATGTAATGTTGGTGGAAGAGATGCTGGCCAGAATGCCAAACATGCCTTCATCGTTATAGAGTGTTCGAAAAAGCACATCGTCAATTGGCAGGCTGGCAGCGCGAAATACGCCCGGCAGGTAGGTGCCCAGAAACAGTATATATGACAATGACAGGATTATCAGTATGGGGATTACCCAGCCTGATACACGCCTGGAAAGATCCAATGCGGCAAATATCAGCAAAAGTCCGGCGGCCCAATCGACATATGTGAACTGCCAGGGCAATCCGGTTACCGCCAGGGAGCGTTCATAAATCCCATTTTCGGCTCCGGCCACCCAAAGGGCAGCGGCGGCAATGGCAAGGCCGTAGATGATATCAAAAATCAAGGCCCATTTTTTATCGGCATTTTTACCAAACGGGCTGATGGTTACACTTGCAAGAAATGCAAACCCGGCAAAGTGAATGGCGTTCTGCCACAATCCGGGTTCGACAAAATATATGTTGGTTAAAATGTGCCAGACACTAAAGGATGCGGCAAAAGCAATGATTAGTTTTCGCAGCAGGTTGGTGCCGACATTTTCGAGCGAAAGCCAGTTGTTACGCCCGGTGGAATTGCCGGAATTCGCATTCAGATCAGAATTCTGCGTACCCGTTTCAGGAGTTTCGCCCATCGCAGCGGCCTTTTATGGAAGCAAAAATAAAGCGGGAGAAAATTTTCTCCCGCTTTTGGTTTCTCAAATAGCCAATGCTTATTTAGCCATCAGGCTTTCTGGCACATCAAGGCCGATTTCCTTGTAGTAACGTGCAGCGCCAGGATGCAGAGGCACAGGTAGGCCAGCCATAGCTTTTTCAGCTGCCATGGCTTTTGTTGCCGGGTGAATAGCTGTCAGAAAACCAAGGTTTTCATACATGGTTTTGGTCACCAGGTAGACATGCTCTTCATCGACATTTGCGTTCACTGCCAGAAAGTTTGGCTGGGCAATGGTGCTGACGTCTTTGTCCTGACCGGGGTATGTGCCCGCAGCAATTGTGTAAGGCACCCAGAGATTGCGGCCACCATCCATCGCTTTTGCCTGGTCGGCAGTAACGTTCAAAATTGTAAACTTGTCACTGTTTGCAGCCATCAGTTTGGTAACTGCACCGGTTGGTGGACCTGAAGGCATGCCTGCACCCACAGCCTGGCCATTGGCCAGTGCGTCGGCGGAGGGGCCATAACCTGCATGAACAAGTGTATAATCTTTATTGATATCAATTCCGAGGCCCGAAAGAAGAACTGTATTGGAACCAATGGTGCCGGAGTTTTGTTTGCCCATTGCCATGGACATGCCGGTTACCCCTTTGAGGTCATCAACTGTTCCTGATTTTACCTTGTCATTTGAAAGCACAAACTGCTCGACATTCTGCCAAAGCATGGTGATTGAGCGAAGGTTTTTTTGTGGCTCGGATACAGGCCCTGTGCCAGTAGCGGCATAAGAGCCAAACAGGCCCTGAAGAATTGCGAAATCAGCAGTTCCAGAAGCAAGTGCCTGCACATTTGCGCCGGAACCAGCGGAATTGACAGCGGTCAGGCTAAATTTTTTCTTGGGCAGAAGTTTGATTTTTGTCAGTGTGGAAATAGCGGTTCCCACCGGATGATAAGTCCCGCCCGTAGACGCGGTATTCAAGATGTAATCTTTAGATTGGGCCTGGGCAAAATTTGCCGAAAACGCAAATACCACGCCTGCAGCCAGTGCAGCTAATTTTTTCATATTTATTCTCCCTTGTTAAAGTTTTCCCAACAAACACATAACCGGGACCCATGTCCAGTGCCCAGGCGATATTCCCCGCGAAGTTAGATCGATTCCTGTTTACGCCCTTTGGGCAGTAAATCCGGCACGTTCGATAATTCCGATAATATTTTCTTCGCTGGTAGCGGAGGGCCCAAAGACAACCTTCCCACTGTTTTCATCCGCTGAAAGAGTTGCCTCCTCAACGCCATCTTCTTTCACGAGCAGTGAATGCAAGCGTTCGGCGCACCCACCACAATGCATGCCGTCGATTTTGAGGTTGAGGGTGTTCATGGGGTTCTCCTAGGGGGTGAAGTGGATTTGGGAAGTTGGAGGGATAGAAGCTGTATCATGGTGCGGTGTCAAGGGTGGGGATGTTAGATGGATATGGCCATTTGTAATCGTTTTTTCAAGATGTAGTGAACTGCCGGTTTGAGCCCAACTACCTCTGTTTAACTTTGTGGCGAACGTCTACTATATAATATATGCTGATGCCTATAAGGGAACAAACCTGCTGAGGGATAGATGCCGAACTATATCTCTCTAAAACACACAGCAGAGAAGTTGAAATCCGCAAATAGAGTTCTTGTGGTTGGTTGCTCGGGCGGCGGGAAAACTACATTATCGTGCAAGATAGCGAAGCACTTTGACTTAGAATATCAGTCCATTGATCGGGACGTAAGGTGGTTAGCTAACTGGACAGAGCGCGATCGAGAAGAACAACGGGAAATCATTCGCGATCTTGTCAAAGGTAATCGTTGGATTATGGATGGGAGTGGCCCTTCAACATTCGACCTGCGTCTCAAGCGAGCCGACTTGGTTTTGTGGGTTCGTGTTCCGCGCCATGTTGCCTTTATCGGACTTGCTAAGCGTGTGCGCGACAACTTTGGGACTGTACGTTTTGGAATGACAGATGGGTGTGAGGAACGCCTGCCGGATAGAGGCTTTTTATCATATATCTGGAATTTTGAAAAAAAGTCAGCGCCGATATTTGAACAAAAGTTTGATGAAATTAGTCCAGACTTGCCTATAGCAATACTTAAATCTCACAAAGAGATGCAACAACTTTTCTGATAGAAAACGGAAATGGTGGCCACTCATGTGAAATGTAGCTTAGTCTGCATTGCCAACATTGACAGCCGACGCAACACTGCGCTCATACAGCCGAAGGCGATAGCGCCAGAAATATGGCGGAGAGACAGGGATTCGAACCCTGGGGACTCGTGAGAGCCCAACGGTTTTCGAGACCGCCCCATTCGACCACTCTGGCACCTCTCCATTTGTGCTGGTGTAGCCAATTGTGCTGGTAATCTCAATGATAGAATTACCTGGCAAAATCGTATCGATTGGAACTTGACTTTGAGGGGCATTTCAGGTTATTTCCGGCTTGTAAACGGCGTGGGCAAAACCTGCGCCATTATTTTTACACTGTTACATCAGAAAATCTTTCTGATTTTAAACAGCAAGCAAACCGATTGACAAAAAGACAACCCGGCATTCTGCCTGTTTTTGCAGGATTTGAATGTTGAGAGTTGAACAGTGAACCGATAGGAAAAACGATGTTCGCAGTCATTAAAACCGGTGGTAAGCAGTATCGCGTTGCCGCTGATGACATATTGAAGATAGAAAAACTCGCTGGCGATGCCGGCGATATGGTAGAATTCAGCGAAGTGCTGATGGTTGGTGAAGGTGGCGATGCCTCGATAGGTGCTCCCTTTGTAGATGGCGCATTGGTTACTGCCGAGGTAGTGACCCAGGGTCGTACCCGCAAGATTATTGCGTTTAAAAAACGCCGCCGCCAGAATTCACGACGTACAATCGGACACCGTCAGCATTTGACGACTGTTCGTATTGCGGAAATACTTACCGGCGGGGCCAAGCCTAAAAAGGTTGCGGCAAAAAAAGCAGCACCGGTTAAAAAGGAAGCGGCTCCTGCCAAGGCAAAAGTCGCACCTAAAAAAGAAACAACGCCAAAGGCTGCTCCTAAAGCGGCTGCACCAAAGGCGGATATTATTGATGATATCAAGCTGATTGGTGGCGTTGGACCGGCGTTAGAGAAAAAGCTCAATGGAGCAGGCATTAAGTCGCTGAAAGAAATTGCCAAGATGAGTGCCAAGAAGATGGCGACACTTGATGAAGAGCTGAAGCTGGGTGGTCGTACCGAGCGTGAAGAGTGGATTGAGCAGGCAAAAGAATTGCTGGCCGGTAAACCACCACGCGCCAAAACTGATCAAAAAGCTGCAGCAGCGAAGAAATAGCAGAAAAAAGGAGACCCTCTCATGGCACACAAAAAAGCCGGTGGCTCATCGCGCAACGGTCGCGATTCAAATTCCAAGCGCCTTGGCGTGAAAAAATTCGGTGGTGAAGCCGTGGTGCCGGGCAATATTATCCTTCGCCAGCGTGGTACAAAATGGCACCCGGGCGATAATGTGGGTATTGGCAAGGACCATACCATTTTTGCAAAGACACCGGGCAAGGTGGAATTTCAGAAAAAAGCCAATGGCCGAACCTACGTATCGGTGATGCTGGCCCAGGCGGCCCAATAGCCGGAACTTTCAAGAAAAGCCGGCGTTCCGAAAACCCCGGCGAAATTTGAAAACCAGATTTCAAGGGGGAGACGGGAACACCGCCTCCCTTTTGTGTATTTGGAGACAAGGCAAATGACTGAGATGAACAGAGTTTGCGATATTGATTGCGAAATATTGACAACCGAAAGGTTGATTATACGTCAACCCCATCGTGATGATGCGGAGGATATGGCGTTGCTTGCCAATAATTTTGAGATTGCAAAGAACCTGGCTCGCATGCCCTATCCCTATTTTGATGCGGATGCGCGCGATTTTCTGAAGAAAATCACGCTGGACGCTGATTCTGCCTGCACATTTGCTATAACCAAGTCGGACAATGGGCGTTTTATTGGTGTGTGTGGTTTACATGATGCCACCGGAATCCATGAGCACCCATATATGGGTTATTGGATTGGTGAACCCTATTGGGGGCAAGGCTATGCCACGGAAGCGGCCGGAGCACTGATTGATTTATATTTCAAAACCACCTCACGAGACACAATGATGGCCTCGTGCATGTCGATTAATGACGCCTCACGCCGGGTGATCGAAAAGTGTGGTGGTAAATACTGGAAATCTGAAGATGCTTTTTCCAATACACTTGGGAAAAATCAGAAAATCGACAAGTTTCGAATTTCGCGGTCAAGCTGGATGGAAGCGCTGGCGGCATAATGTGAATTGTTGAGGGAAGGTCAGGAATGGCCTTCCCTTTTTCACTGAATATATTGGATTTGATGCCATGAAATTTCTGGATGCAGCGCGGGTGTTTATCCGCTCCGGCAACGGTGGAGCGGGTTGCGTTTCTTTTCATCGCGAAAAATATGTTTCGCTGGGTGGTCCTGATGGGGGCATTGGCGGCAAGGGCGGGAGTGTGTGGGCTGAAGTTGTTAACGGCCTCAACACCCTGATTGATTATCGCTACCAGCAGCATTTCAAAGCAAAAACCGGTATCCATGGAATGGGGCGCAACCGCAATGGCGCGAACGGCGATGATATTATTTTGAAGGTGCCTGAAGGGACGCAGATTTATGAAGAAGATAATGAAACGCTGGTCGCAGACTTAACCACTGTCGGGCAACGGTTCCTGCTGGCAAAAGGTGGCAATGGCGGTTTTGGAAATGCCCACTTTAAATCCTCCACCAATCAGGCGCCGCGCCATGCAAATCCCGGGCAAGTGGGCATTGAACGTACACTCTGGCTACGGTTGAAGCTGATTGCGGATGCGGGATTGCTGGGTTTGCCCAATGCAGGCAAATCGACTTTTCTGGCCTCTTCTTCTGCCGCAAGACCAAAAATCGCTGATTATCCGTTCACCACACTCCATCCCAATCTGGGCGTTGCGGGAATTGACGGGCGTGAATTTGTAATCGCTGATATTCCAGGCCTGATTGAGGGCGCGCATCTGGGCGTTGGTATTGGTGATAAATTTCTGGGTCATGTGGAACGAACCCGAGTGTTGCTGCATCTGGTTTCAGCCACCGAAGAGGATGTGGCGCTGGCCTATCGCACTGTTCGCAATGAAGTTGAGGCCTATGGCAATGACCTTGCTGGCAAACCGGAGCTGGTGGCACTTTCTAAATGTGATACGTTGCAGGCAGACGCCCGAAGTGAGTTGGTTGCAATTTTGTTGAAGGAATCCGGCAAACCGGTAATTGAACTTTCTTCAGTCAGCCGGGAGGGTGTAGACACTGCTTTGCGCCAACTGGCCGACAAAATATATGAAGCAAGGCAGGCAGAAGAACAGCCGGTTCAAGACCAGCGATGGCAACCGGTTTTGGAACAATGAAAAACAAGGTTTCCTCTTACCGCCGTATTGTAGTCAAAATTGGTTCCTCGTTACTGGTTGAGCAGGCGAGTGGTCTGAAGCACAATTGGCTACGCTCACTGCTGGAGGATATTGCCAGTCTGAAAAAATCCGGATGCGATATTCTGGTGGTGTCTTCGGGGGCAATAGCACTTGGGCGTAATGTATTGGGTTTGTCGACAGGCATATTAAAACTGGAAGAAAACCAGGCAGCAGCAGCGGTGGGGCAGATTTCGCTTGCCGGTCTGTTTTCATCGGGCCTCGACAGGCATGGTATTCGTGCCGGCCAGATTTTGCTGACCTATGGTGATACTGAAGAACGTCGTCGTTATTTGAATGCGCGTGCTACGGTGGAAACGCTACTGGAATTGGGTGCTGTTCCTGTCATCAATGAAAATGACACAGTGGCTACAGGCGAAATTCGTTATGGTGACAATGATCGCCTGGCAGCGCGTGTTGCAACGATGATGGGTGCAGATTTGCTGATCTTGCTTTCGGACATCGACGGATTATATAACGCGCCACCGGCGGATAATCCGCAAGCCTCGTTAATCGGTGATGTGCCGGTGATCACCAGCAAAATTGAAGCGATGGCAGGGGATGCAGGTACACAACTGTCTCGCGGAGGGATGAAAACGAAAATTATCGCCGCACGCATTGCCACTGAAAACGGCACAGCAATGGTAATTACTTCCGGCAAAGACAATAATCCGCTGAAAGCTCTGGAGGAAGGAGCATCCCACACATATTTTCACGCCCGCGAAAATCCGCGCAGCGCCCGTAAGAAATGGATTGCGGGACAATTGCAAACAAAAGGGCAGATTACCATTGATGAAGGTGCCATTGCGGCCTTGAAAAACGGGAAAAGCCTGTTGCCCGCTGGCGTTGCTAAACTGGAGGGCGATTTTTGCCGAGGTGATATGATTTCAATTGCCACCCATGCAGGCATTGTCATCGGTCAAGGCGTCATCGCATTTGATGCTGAAGATGCCAGTAAAATCATCGGCAAACGAAGCGCTGACATTGAAGGCATTCTGGGGTACGCTGGGCGCAGTGAATTAGTCCATCGTGATGATATGATACTGAAAGAAATTCTCGCGGACAAAGACAATGCTTGAAAAATTGCAACATACTAATAGCGAAGAACTGCATGCGACTATGCTCGATATGGGCAGGCGCGCACGGGCGGTGGCGCAAATTCTGGCGACAATTTCATCGGAGCGAAAACATGCGGCGTTGATAGCCATGGCTGAAGCAATCCTAAACAGCCAGGCCGATATTCTAAAAGCTAATGCAATTGATATGGAAAACGGACGCGATTCCAAACTGTCGTCAGCATTTCTCGACCGGCTGGAACTCAACAAAGGCCGCATCATTTCCATGGCCAATGGTCTGAAAGATATTGCCGCGCTCAATGAACCCGTTGGTCGTGTTCTGGCAGCCTGGGAGCGGCCAAATGGCTTAAAAATTGAACGGGTCTCAACGCCTCTTGGTATCATTGGTGTAATCTATGAAAGCCGCCCTAATGTTACGGCTGACGCTGGCGGCTTGTGCCTTAAAGCCGGTAATGCGGTCATATTGCGTGGTGGTACGGATTCTTATAATTCCTCGCGGGCGATTCATGCCTGCATGACAAAGGGACTTGAACAGGCGGGCATGCCAGCCGATGCCATTCAGATGGTGCCGACAACGGACCGCGCCGCGGTAGGGGAAATGCTCAAAGGCCTCGATGGTAATATCGATGTTATTGTACCACGTGGCGGACGGGGGCTGGTTGCTCGTGTGCAGGAAGATGCCCGTGTTCCGGTTTTTGCCCATCTGGAAGGGCTGTGTCATGTTTATATCGATAAAAGCGCTGACTTGAAAATGGCAATTGAAATTGCCGTGAATTCAAAAATGCGGCGCACCGGCATATGCGGTGCTGCGGAAACCCTGCTGATTGATGAAGCCGTTAAAGACACCCATATGCGCCCCATTCTTGATGCATTGACAAAAACCGGGTGTGTTTTGCGTGCTGACAGGTCGGTCCATGAATTATACGGTGACAGTGAAATAGCTGAAGAAAAAGACTGGACTACTGAATATCTCGATACAATTATTGCTGTGCGCATTGTTGATGGTATTGAAGGAGCGATTGGCCACATCAATCGCTATTCTTCCAATCATACGGATGCAATCATTGCTGAGGACGGGGAGGCGGTATCCCGGTTTTTCAACGAGATAGATTCAGCTATCCTTCTTCACAATGCTTCAACCCAGTTTGCCGATGGGGGAGAATTTGGCATGGGAGCGGAAATTGGAATTGCCACCGGAAAAATGCATGCGCGCGGGCCGGTGGGTGTTGAGCAGTTAACAAGCTTCAAATATCTGGTTCGTGGTAACGGCCAGATCCGAACCTGATTTGATGTTGTCTCGTAATCCCTACAAAATACCACCCACAGCGAAGGCTATGAAAATTGGCTTGTTTGGCGGATCCTTTAATCCGCCGCACAGTGGTCATGTTCATATCAGCCATATTGCATTACGCAGATTGGGCCTGGACCAGCTTTGGTGGAGTGTTTCTCCGGGGAACCCGCTCAAGAATAACCACAACCTGTTGCCTTTGCCGCAGCGATTGAAGTTGTGTCAGGAACTTGTTGATCACCCGGCAGTGCGTATTACGGCATTTGAGGCGCGCTTTAACGTCAGATATACCGCTGATACGCTGGAGGTTTTAACTACACGGCGGCCTTGCGTCAATTTTGTCTGGGTCATGGGGGCGGATAATCTGACGGATTTTCACAAATGGGACCGGTGGCGTAATATAGCTGATAGGGTGCCATTGGCTGTTATTGATCGTCCGGGGTCAACCATGTCACCCAACTCCACTTCGGCTACCAGTTCTCTTTCGAGATTCAGGGTGGATGAGCGAGACGGGCAATTGCTGGCTGGCGCAAAGCCTCCGGCATGGACATTTATTCATGGCCCGAGATCTTTTCTTTCATCAACTCAAATTCGTAACAGCAAATAGAAATACGGGACTACCATCACACACACAAATCGTGTATTCTTTAACAACTTCGTCGAATTGACGCCCAACATTAACAAGAGGACAAACTGGCCAAACCACTGCAAAAAGGGAGCGCTAAAGCTACTTCCAAAAAATCATCCGGTGCAGAAATACTTTCTGTTGAAGATGTATATTCGCTGACAATTGAAAGTCTTGAAAATTCCAAGGCGCTCGATATACAGCCAATCAACATTTCTGAAAAATCTTCCATTGGCGACTATATGATCATCGCGTCGGGCCGTTCACATCGCCATGTGGGTGCGACTGCTGATGCATTGTTGCGTGACTTGAAAAAAGCCGGGATTAAAACTCCACGTGTGGAAGGTCGGCAGAATGGCGATTGGGTATTGGTTGATATTGCAGACATTATTGTACATCTGTTTCGGCCGGAAGTTCGTGAGTTTTACAACCTCGAAAAAATGTGGATGTTACCGGTAGCGCCTGAACAGGAACTTTCAACTAAAGGCGATTCAAAATAAATCGTCGTGAAATGTTGTGAAAATAAAGATAGCAGCGATTGGCAAACTTAAAGCAGGCCCCGAACAGGAGCTGTTTTCACGATATTTAAAACGATCGCGAAATTCGGGCGTTCAGGTGGGTATTTCAGAAATCAGCGTGCAGGAATATTCCGAATCTAAAGCAGCCAGTGTTAGTCAACGCAAACAACAAGAAGCAAATCTGCTGATTTCCAACCCAGGCAATGGCAGTGTGTTAGTAGCATTTGATGAAAATGGCCGGGACCTTACCAGTGCTCAATTTTCGCAATATCTGGCGAAAGAACGCGATGATGGTGTGAATGAAATGGTGATGGTAGTGGGTGGAGCAGATGGTCTTGGGGATGAATTGTTAAAGAGTGCCAGTACCACTATCCGGCTTGGGGCGATGACCTGGCCCCATCAGATTGTGCGAATTTTATTGGCAGAGCAGATATATCGCGCCATAACAATTTTGAGCGGCCACCCTTATCATCGGCAATAATACGGCCATGATAATGACAAGGTAATAGTTTTGATGTTGGTAAAGGACCAAATCATGCGCAGCCCCAAACACCGATTCCAGTTTAGCTTTATGCTCGGGATTATTGCGTTTTTGGGTATGGTTTTAGGTAGTGCTAATTCCAATGCGCAGGAAGTCCTGATTGAACGTCACGAAAAAACCACACAGATTCTGGAGCAGATTCGTCAGGATATTTCTGTCAGTTCAAACCAGGAGGCACAATTGGCGGCGGAAATCTCTGCCCTGCAAATTGATGGTGCAGCGCTCAACGAACGGCTCATTTCAGCTACGGCTAATTCAAGAGCTCTTGAGCAGAAAATGCAGCAGACTGGTGAACGCATATTGGCACTGGAAGAAACCCGTGACAATCTGCGCCGATCCCTCAAAAACAGAAAGTCCCTGCTTTCGGAAGTATTGGCTGCTCTGCAAAGAATGGGCCGAAATCCTCCGCCGGCACTGCTGGTAACACCGCAGGATGCGTTGAAGTCGGTTCGCAGTGCGATATTACTTGGCTCAGTGGTGCCCGAAATTCGTTCTGAGACTGAAATTCTTGTAGTTGAATTGTCGCAGCTTGAGAAGTTAAGCAAAGAAATTACTGTGCAACGCCTGCAATTGACGCAGGATTTGGAAACCGAAGCCACTGAGGAACGGCGGTTGGCGCTGCTGATTGTTGAAAAGAAAAAACGCTCAAAGCAGGCGCGTGAAACTCTTGCAGTTCAGGGCGTTGAAGCGGCAAAACTGGCAGCCGAGGCTGCTAATCTGAAAAACCTTATTCAGCAACTTGAAACAGAAATTGAATCGGTAAATCTTGCAGCTGAATCCGCCAGAAAAGCTGACCTGGATCGCAAAAAGAAGCAAAATGAACAAATTGCCAGTTTTCGCGAGGAAGTATCAAGGCCGGATTTTTCCGATACTTCGCGCATCAATCCGGCGGTTACATTCAATGAAGCTAAAGGTTTCTTAATAAAACCGGTGAATGGCGTAGAGATTCGCCAATATGGTGATAAAGATGAGGTGGGCGATCCCTCTCCGAGCATCGCTATAGCCACGCGTGTTAACGCACGTGTGATCTCTCCTGCTGATGGCTGGGTTGTATATTCAGGACCGTTCAGGTCATATGGCCAAATGTTAATTTTGAATGTTGGTTCAAATTATCATATAATAATGTCTGGAATGGAAAAAGTAGATGTTGAAATGGGCCAGTTTGTACTGGTTGGTGAGCCGGTAGGAATAATGGGCGCGCGTAGGATTGCAAGTGCAGGTACAATCGATATAGGATTGTCACGACCGGTGCTGGCCATCGAGTTTCGTGAGGACCAAGAACCAATAGACCCTGCTCCATGGTGGCAGGTTAACACTGATAAAAGGTCGAATAATGATTCGTAGAATAACGCTCCTGATTATGGGTGCACTGATTGGTGCTAGCTCAGTATTGTTAGTAATTAATGGTGCCACATACAATTCGACCGCAAATGCGGCGGGTACAGATACCTATCGACAGCTGTCTATATTCGGAGATATTTTTGAACGCGTGCGTTCGCAATATGTTTCCGAACCACAAGATGAGGAATTGATTGAAAGTGCGATCAGTGGAATGCTGACTTCGCTTGACCCTCATTCAAGTTATCTGAATGCCAAGGCTTTTGATAATATGCGGGTGCAAACCCGTGGTGAATTTGGCGGGCTGGGCATCGAAGTCACCATGGAAAATGAACTGGTCAAGGTGGTTACGCCAATTGATGACACTCCGGCGGCGAAAGCGGGCGTACTGTCAGGCGATCTCATTACCAAGATTGACGGTGTGAATGTGCGCGGCCTTTCTCTTCAGGATGCTGTCGAAAAAATGCGGGGGCCGGTTAATACTCCTATTGTCATTACCGTTAGCCGCAAAGGCGCTGACAAGCTGATCGATATCACGATCATCCGGGCCGTAATCAAGGTTCGTGCTGTTTATTCTCGGGTGGAAGGTGATGATATTGGCTATGTGCGTATTTCCAGTTTTTCAGAACAGACATTCGATGGGCTGGATAAAGCCATCCGTAAAATCAGAAAAGAAGTTGGCGATGACAAACTGAAAGGCTTTGTCCTTGATTTGCGCCTTAATCCTGGCGGCCTGCTTGACCAGGCAATCAGCGTATCTGATACGTTTCTTGATCGCGGTGAGATTGTCTCAACCAGGGGCCGTAATCCCGATGAGACGCGCCGGTATGCGGCAAGGCCTGGAGATGCGACAGGTGGCAAGCCGGTGATTGTTCTGGTCAATGGTGGCTCGGCCAGTGCTTCGGAAATTGTAGCGGGCGCTTTGCAGGATCATAAGCGCGCGACCATTCTTGGAACCCGTTCATTTGGTAAAGGCTCTGTCCAAACCATTATACCCCTTGGTTCCAATGGTGCACTGCGTCTGACAACGGCACTATATTATACACCGTCAGGCGTTTCCATTCAGGGCAAAGGTATTGTGCCGGATATTAAAGTGATCCAGCCGCTACCCGATGAACTGATTGGCCGTGTGGAGGCTCGCGGAGAATCGCAGCTTCCAGGGCATATTACCGGGGCTGAGGAAGATGAAGATGGTTCGGGTTCAATTGCCTATGTGCCGCCTGACCCAAAGGATGATCTCCAACTGGGATATGCGATGGATTTGTTGCGCGGCGCGAAGGAACATGCTGCCTTTCCACCAAATCCAAACGAAACAGATAGCCCTGAACCCAAGAAGGAAGGTTAATTATTGCTGCTGAAGGCAGCGGTCGTTTAACCATCAATGATATTTAAAATCGGGCCAGTGTACTGTTACACTGGCCCAATTGATTCGAAATACCCTGACCGCAAACCGGGAGTAACCGGGTGACTGGAAAATTTGACAAGCCTCTGGGAGTTTCTGCGCCTGGCGCCGGAAAAAGAACGGGGCTGCTTCGCATTTCTGCGATAGCGGCCGTTGTCCTGGCCGTTGGCGCAATCGGGTTTGGCGCAATGGGATATCTTGCCCCTGACCCCATAGAAAGCAAGAATTCTGAACAGGAGATTGTATCCACAGATACGATAACAACACCTGCGGAACCTGAAAATACACAATTTGCTAAACGACCTGATTTGCCGGTCGATACTGATGCGCCGGGCCTTCAGGAACTTGGGGTAAACGCGAATGAAAATATCGTCCCTGTTGTTCCACGTAAACGTCCCAAGAACACAGGTAGCAGGCAAGTGCTCGCCTACCTTCCAGATAATAATCTGGTAGAAAAATCTGCAAGTGGATTGTTACCGGTGGTTTCATCGGCAGGACAACGCCCGCTGGATGTTTATTCTCGTCAACCTGATACGGAAGGTAATTTCGGGGTGGCGCGGATTATTATTATTGTTGGCGGCCTGGGTATATCCCAAACCAGTACAGAGCAGGCTATTCGTGTGTTGCCGGCCGGAGTGACGCTGGCCTTTGCGCCCTATGGCAACAGCCTAAAACGATGGATGCAGGCTGCCCGTAAAGGCGGCCATGAACTGTTGATGCAAATACCCATGGAGCCATTTGGGTATCCCCAATCCAGTGCGGGGAAACGTTCTTTGCTAAGCAGTGTTGAAGACAAGTTAAACATCACAAATCTAAACTGGTCGCTGGGGCGCATTACCAATTATGTCGGAGTGATGAATTTTCTTGGTGGAAAGATGCTGACTTCGCCAGACAGTCTGGTGCCTGTTCTGGATGAAATATCCGCCCGAGGCCTGATGTTTGTGGATGATGGTTCTATCCGCAATTCGATGGCACAGAAAATTTCAAAGTCTGTAAAACTGCCGTTTGTCCGCGCAACTATGACAATCGATACCCTGCGAACACGAACGGCTATCAGAAAAAAGCTTGAGGAACTGGAAGCGATCGCCAAGCGTACCGGCATAGCAATTGGTGTGGCTTCAGCATTTCCCGATTCAATTGCCCAAATCGCCAGGTTCCTCAAAAATGCTGAAAAAAGAGGGCTTGAGCTGACCCCTGTATCAGCGATAGCCAGTGTGCCTGGAAACTGAATTCAGAGGAACTTCAATGGCCAAATCCGACAAAAAAACGTTGCCCTACAGAAAGTGCGTAGGGATTATGATTATCAACAATAAGAACAAAATCTGGATGGGCCACCGGCCGGTGATCAGCAATGATGAGTTCAAACCTGGGGATATTAAGCGCTGGCAGATGCCACAGGGGGGGATAGATAAGGGGGAAGAGCCGCTGACTGCTGCCAGGCGTGAAATGTGGGAGGAAACCGGCATTACCAATGCATCCCTTGCGGCAGAAGCGCCGGACTGGATTAATTACGATTTGCCAAAAGATTTAATCGGCAGTGCGCTAAAAGGGAAATATTGCGGGCAGACACAAAGATGGTTTGCTTTTCGTTTTGAAGGCGATGACAGCGAAATCAATATTACCAATCCGCCTGATGGAGCGCCGGTTGAATTTGATCAATGGCAATGGGTTGATATTGATGAGCTGCCACGCCGAATTGTCGAATTCAAACATGCGGTATATGTGCAGGTGGTTGCGGCTTTCAGGCATCTAACGGTTTGATCATCATCAGGCATGGGTTGTCGTCATCCCAAAAATCAGGAAATTCTTCGAATGGCACAAACCCGGTTTTCAGGTAAAAATCACGGGTTTGTGCGTAATGCTTATCTTTGCTCGCCTCAGAAAGCGTTTTGACTGTCAGGAATTTTATGCCCCGGGCATTTGAATATTCAAACGCAGCATTAATCAGCAGCGTACCAATTCCCTGCCGATGCTGTTGTGGCAATACTCCCATGCAGTGGATTTCCGCATTCCAGTTATTATGTGTGCGTAGTGTCAGAAAACCGATATGGCTATCTTTGCTGATACAGGCGAACATCACCAAATTAACGGCCTGGGTGATATAGTTTTCGCGCGCCTGTTCAATTCCAAACCATTGTGGAAGTGCTTCCAGAATTTCACGGCAAATTTCGCTCTTTCCTGTTGCAATCTGTTTAAGCCGCATTTGTGAAACTCTTTCTTGTGGAGGATTTCAACTACCTATTCGTCTTGACATGTAATGGTTTCAGTTTGTACCTTACGCGAGGTTAGAAACGAACAATTTTTGAGTGCTGGCAATAATTTATTGAACAACGTGCTATTTGTTTGGGTCTTTACTCAATATTCAGACTTTGTTCACCATAATGGACCGTAAATTTTGCCTCATTTGGGGTGCATAGGCCGACTAATGCGATAATTATTGCCGCCGGTGGAGGGCGGGTACATGGTACAGTTGAGAAATCTGATAACAATAACCGGTGCGTTGGCTTTGACTGCATTTTTGTCGGGCTGCAATCAATCCCTCAATTCGATTACACCAAATGCCCCACCGCGTGCGTTGCCTTCTGCACCTGCTGATCCCGTTAGCTCCAATCAGCTGCCGCCTATTGGGTCAGAGCAACAGCAAATTGCGAACGATCAACAAATTGCAACGGCACCGACTACTCCCGATAACCAGCCCGCAGCGCCGATTGAGACTGCAAGTGTTGAACCCGGGCCCACTTCGTCAAATTTTAATGTCACCCGTGAAGGTATGGCAGGCTCCTGGCAGGTTCCAACCGATGGGGTTGAATGCAGGATAATTTTAGCCTTTACCAAATGGTCAGGTGGCTACCGTGCGGCAACGCGTAAATGCAGCTCTCCGGAAATACAAACTGTCAACGCCTGGGATGTGGTTGACCAATCTGTGATACTGGTTGATCAGTCCGGAAATGAAGTGGCGCGTTTGTTTGGCACGCAGAATGGACGCTATGACGGGCGAACAAAAAATGGTCAGCCAGTAAGCTTCACTCGATAATGTATTGCTTTTTTGCTGATTTATAAAAATAAAACGGGGCATTGATAAATTGCCAGATCAATTGCATCTGTCGGGGCCGGTAAGGCGGGTTTATGATCAAAAGGTTCTGGCAGGTGAAATTGTCGCTGAACCAGAACAAATAGCACTTGCCGCCAAACTTGATCAGTTGATCACAGATATTTCCGCCAAACGCCTTTCGTCAAAATCCAGCTCGCTGGGCTGGCTGTTTGGCAAAAAAACTGAGGAAAACCCAACCAAAGACGGGTTATATATCTGGGGAGATGTGGGGCGCGGAAAAACTTATCTGATGGATATATTTTTCTCGATTTGTGACTTTCTCCCCAAAAGGCGCGTTCACTTCAATGATTTTATGCAGGAAACCCACCAGCATATTCATGATCATCGCCAGAATTATAAATCCGGAAACACCAAACAAAAAGATCCAATACCTCCAGTCGCAAGGCTTTTAGCATCAAAGTCGAAAGTTCTGTGTTTTGATGAATTTCATGTTTCTGATATTACGGATGCCATGCTTTTGGGGCGTTTATTCAAAGTGTTGTTTGATGAGGGAACGATCATCGTTGCCACATCCAATGTGCAACCGGCTAATCTTTATCGAGATGGTTTTAATCGGCAATTGTTTACGCCATTTATCGAATTGCTGCAGGTAAAACTCAATGTACACGAAATGCTGGCTGGTAGTGATTATCGGTTATTGAAACTGGGCGCAGAGAATATGTATTCATGGCCACTGAATGAGCGGGCAAAACATGCAATGCAGGACACCTGGAATCTGCTCACTGAAAATGCAAAGCCAGAGGAACAGACAATAGAGTTGAAAGGACGCCAGCTTGTTGTGCCTCAAGCAGCACGGAGCGTAGCGCGATTTCATTTTGACCAGTTGTGCAGAGAGGCGCGTTCAGCAGAAGATTATCTGGCGATTGCCAGGCAATATAAAACCATCATGATTGATGATGTGCCGGTTTTATCAGCCGAAGAACGCAACGAAGCAAAACGGTTTATCATGTTGATTGATGTTTTGTATGACAATAAATGTCGTGTGATCATATCTGCTGAGGGTCCGCCGGATACAATTTATCAGGTTGCGAGTGGCAAAGAAGCGTTCGAATTTGCACGTACGGTTTCGAGGTTGATTGAATTGCAATCCCAAGACTATAATGAAGCTGGTGATGGGGTAAAATAGCCGCCAGCCAAGCAGTTGAAAACTTTGCTAAAAACTATATAAATCTTACGTAAACGTAAGAGAATTACAGATTAACATACTGTATTTGCTGAATATATTTATTGTCTCTTGTACAAAAAGCCCGAAGCCATTATACAATTTTCTAGATGCCTTTGCTCTATGGGTATTGGTAGAAATTTGATTTACGTAAAGGTAATACAATGGCGCGCAATAAAATTGCCCTGATCGGTTCAGGAATGATCGGCGGCACTCTGGCTCATCTGGCTGCAACAAAAGAACTGGGTGATATTGTCATGTTCGATATTGCCGAAGGTCTGCCGGAAGGCAAAGCACTGGATATAGCTCAATCTTCCCCGGTTGACGGATTTGATGTAAAGTTGTCCGGGACCCAGAGTTATGAAGCTATCAAGGGTGCCGATGTCTGCATTGTTACTGCCGGCGTTGCGCGCAAACCGGGCATGAGCCGTGATGATTTGCTTGGCATTAACCTCAAAGTCATGGAGCAGGTGGGTGCAGGAATTAAAAAATACGCGCCAAATGCTTTTGTCATTTGTATCACCAATCCGCTTGATGCAATGGTTTGGGCGATACAGAAGTTTTCCGGCCTGCCCAAAAACAAAGTTGTGGGCATGGCAGGTGTATTAGACTCCTCGCGTTTTCGCTATTTTCTTGCAGCGGAATTTGATGTTTCAGTTGAAGATGTCACTGCATTTGTACTGGGAGGTCATGGTGACAGCATGGTACCGTTGCCGCGTTATTCCACTGTTTCGGGTATTCCAATCACTGACCTTGTCAAAATGGGCTGGCTCACCCGCCAGCGCCTTGATGAAATTATTGATCGTACGCGCAAAGCGGGTGGTGAAATTGTTTCACTGTTAAAAACCGGTTCAGCCTATTATGCGCCCGCAGCCTCAGCCATCAATATGGCGGAGAGCTATCTGCGCGACAAAAAACGTGTTTTGCCCTGTGCTGCGGCACTTAAAGGGGAATATGGCGTAAAAGACATGTATGTTGGTGTTCCAGTGGTCATTGGTGCAGATGGTGTCGAGCGGATTATCGAAATTGCGCTCAGTAAATCTGAACAAAAACTGTTTGATAAATCTGTTGGCGCAGTGGCCGAACTTTGCGAAATCTGCGCTGAAATTGCTCCAAACCTGAAATCCTGAATATTGCCATTCCAGGGAAAGTAACCTTTCATGCATCTGGTAATTGCCGATCATACCAGCGCCTACCCCAATCCCATAAGCCTTGCAAAAGGCGAGAGCTTTAGCCTTTTGGGCAGAACATATG
>JAKISV010000187.1 GCA_021648425.1 Rhizobiaceae bacterium | reverse complement strand
TGAACAATTCGAAAACGCTCGCCGTGGCAGGCCGTTTTCTGCTAATCCAAAACTTTCCGTGACGCTTCGGCTGGACCGTGAAGTGGTGGCGTATTTCAAAGGTGGTGGTAAAGGTTGGCAAACGCGAATTAACGAGGTATTGCGTAAATCGGTGGGGGTTTGAGTGAGGGATTATTTATACTAAAACGGAACTCCATTGATGCTTCACAAACTTCACCGCGTTTCAGCATTGATAATCGGCACATTTGTGTTGTTCCACCTTGCCAATCATCTGATGGCATTTTCGGGGGTGGCCAGGCATATTGAAATCATGGAATTATTACGCAGGTTCTATCGGTATCCATTGGTGGAAATCGTGCTGCTGGCTTGTGTTGGATTTCAAATTGCATCAGGGGTGTTTTTCATAAAATCGCGCTGGGGGAAGCGGGTTGGGTTTTTTGAAAAAGTACAGGCGTTATCGGGTGCCTATCTGGTATTTTTCCTGTTGGTTCATGTGGGGGCGGTGTTGGCTGGCCGGGCGGTTTTTAACCTCGACACCAATTTTTATTTTGCGGCGGCGGGGCTGAATATTTTTCCGGCATCTTTGTTCTTCTATCCCTATTATACCCTGGCGGTGGCAGCTTTTTTCACTCACGTGGGCTGTGCAATTCACTGGCTGGCTCGCGAACGATTGTCAGTTCGGGCGCGCAACAGGATTGGAACGGTTTTTATTTTGTTCGGGTTTTTACTGGGAATAACAATAGTGCTGCTATTTGGTGGCATTTTCTTTGAAATTCAGATTCCTGAAAATTATCTGGCGACTTATCGCTGATCGAAGCGCTCTTTCAAAGGCAGTGGTAAAGGTTGGCAAACGCGAATTAATGAGGTGTTGCGTAAGTCGGCAGGGTTTTGAGGCTGACGACCGGGTGCTGAAAGCTACATTAAATTTGGTGTAGGCAAAACCAATAGGGCGGTCTATGCTGGCCATGCCGACACTTCCTGACAAGACAGTAGTGATACAGGCTTTTAAGTCCATCATTTGAGCTTTCAGCAGGATACTGTTCCATGAAAAATCCACAACTATCCGGGCTGAAATTCCGACGTTCAGCGGCGTTATCCTCTTTTGCAGCAATGGTTCTGCTGGGGATTTTGTGGGGCGCTACAATTCCGATGATCAAGGTGGCGGTTGATGCAGGGTTTCAGCCGGTGGGGATGATTTTCTGGCAGCTTGTGATCGCGGTTGTTTTGCTTGGGACAGTTATGGTTGTGCGTGGCTACCGATTGAAGTTCAGCAAAAAATACGCATTTTATTTTTTGATAATCGGTCTGATTGGGACTTTGATTCCCAATTTCTTTTCTTATCTTGCCTACCAGCATCTGTCAGCAGGCATTATGGGCATCATCATTGCCACGGTGCCGATGTGCACGATGGTCATCGCGCTGATGTGGGGCAATGAAAAATTTCGCTGGCTGCGGATGACGGGTGTTTTGCTTGGAATTGCAGCAATGATATTGCTGGCATTGCCTGAGACCAGTGCGCCTGA
Source organism: Rhizobiaceae bacterium (assembly GCA_021648425.1). Classification (GTDB taxonomy): domain Bacteria; phylum Pseudomonadota; class Alphaproteobacteria; order Rhizobiales; family Rhizobiaceae; genus JAAEMP01. The sequence goes on along the minus strand of JAKISV010000187.1, from coordinate 3,407 downwards.
TCCTAAAAAGGTAATTTTTCTGCTGGTGGCGATGATTGCTCCGATTTGTTACGGGCTGGAAGCCAACTATATTTCACTGCACGCGCCTAAAGAAATCAACGCGGTTGTGGTGCTTTTTGCCGCTTCACTGATTGGCCTGATCATTGCCGTTCCTGTGGTGTATCTCAGCGGCCAGTGGATTGATTTGTTTGTGCCCTGGGGAAATGCGGAATGGGGTCTTGTGGGCTCCTCGATTTTTCACGCTTTGGCCTACACGGGATATATCTGGCTTGTCAGCAAGGCAGGTGCGGTGTTCAGCAGTCAGATTGGCTATGTGGTGACGATGGCCGCCTTGTTGTTGTCGATAGCGTTTCTGGGTGAGTCATATTCGTGGTTTGTGTGGACGGCATTGGTCATCATGCTGGCGGGGCTGGCATTGGTGCAGCCGAAAAAAGCGGAGTGAAGAAATTATCGCAACACCTCATCCAACACCGGCAGCGACAATATCGCGGCGCTCAATATCAGCACAAACGTTATTGTGCGGCTGGTTTTTTCTGTTGCCAGCGTAAAAAGCCTGCTGCCGATCATGATGCCGATGAAATAGACCGGTGACGCCAGAATGCCTTTCAGGGCCGCTTCCCAGGTGAAAAGGCCGCCGAGCCAGAAGCCGCCTATGGAAAAGAATTCCGTGATAAAAAATAGCATCAGGATATTGGCGCGCACGACACCCGCGCCGGTTCGTGCCGCCATCCAGTAGATGATAGCAGGGGGGGCTGGAATTTGTGTGGCGCCACCAAGGAAGCCGCAAAGCGCGCCGACACCGGTAGAGATGGGTGCACTGCGCGGGCCGCGATATTGCCAGCCGGACCACAAAATTGTAACGGCGAAAAAGATAATGATGGAGATAAACCAGCGCAGCATTATAGGGTCGCCGATTTTGACGAAGGTGATACCAAGGGGCAGGGCCAGAACAAAACCGAAGATGATTGGCTTTACTTCACCCCACTGAACTTTTTTGCGTGCCTGAATGGCGGGGATGGCCGAGGGCCAGGAATCCATCACCACCAGCAATATCAGCGCCACCTGGGGACTGAACATGGCGGCAGCCACCGGGACAACAATCATGCCGGTGCCAAAACCGGAAAAACCCCGTGCGATACCTCCAATAATTACAGCGCCAAGAACGATCTGGAACGCAGGATCAGCAAGGATTTGCAGGGCAAGGGTCATTGGAGCAGGTCCGGGGAAATGTAAACGAGGACGTTAGCTATGTTTGCGGGGGAAAACCAGAGATTGTTTGTTTCCGTTTTGTTCACAAATACCGTGCATGTTGCCCTCAAATGAAATAAGGTGGTTTTCATGAGTGAAGCGATTCGAATTATTGGCATTGATCCGGGCTTGCGGCGCACCGGCTGGGGCGTTGTTGAGAGCCTTGGCAGTTCGTTGCGGTTTGTTGCATCTGGAGTGGTTTGTTCTGATGCAAAGGCTGACCTTGCTTCGCGGCTTTGCCAGTTGCATGAGGGATTGGCGGCAATTGTGCATTTACATCAGCCTGATGAAGCGGCTGTTGAGCAGACATTTGTCAACAAAAATGCAGCAGCGACTTTGAAGCTCGGGCAGGCACGTGGCATTGCCATGCTGGTGCCGGCGCGTGCGGGGTTGCCGGTGGCCGAATATGCGCCCAATGCGGTTAAAAAGGCAGTGATTGGCGTGGGTCATGGCGACAAGCAACAGATTCAAATGATGGTGAATATGCTTTTGCCAAAGGCTGATTTTGAAAGCGAAGATGCGGCCGATGCCCTGGCCATTGCCATATGCCATGTGCATCATCGTGGTGCGCGCGAATTAATGAGGCGGGTGGCCTCATGATTGGAAAACTGAAAGGCCTGCTTGATAACATTGCCGAGGATCACATTATTATCGATGTGGGCGGCGTGGGTTATCAGGTGTTTTGTTGTTCGCGTACTTTGGCAGGATTGCCGCAAACCGGTGAGGCAGTGAGCATGGCGATTGAAACCCATGTGCGTGAAACGGAGATAAAGCTGTTCGGGTTTTCTTCAGAACTGGAACGTGACTGGTTTCGGTTGTTGCAAAGTGTGCAGGGGGTGGGGGCAAAAGTAGCGCTGGCAATTCAATCGACATTGTCGGCAGGGGACCTGGCTTCAGCAATTGCCTTGCAGGATAAAGCGATGATCACGCGTGCGCCTGGGGTGGGGCCAAAAGTAGGTCAGCGTATCATTGCTGAATTGAAGGGTAAGGTGCCTGCTTATTCAGGAGCGGCAGCAGCGGAAATGGGGCTTGCAACAGATATCGGTGATGGGGTGGCATCATCTGCGGTCAGTGATGCGGTGTCGGCGCTTGGTAACCTGGGATATTCTTCACAGGCGGCAGCAGGAGCGGTTTCAGCGGCTTTGCTAGAAGCCGGGGAAGATGCTGATAGTGCGCGGCTGATACGGCTGGGTTTGAAGGAATTGGCGGGGTGAATTCCTTGCATTAAGTGATTATCCTTACTATATTGAAAAGTAAGGAAAAGGAATAATGTAATGGGAATGCCATCAAAGATTACCTCTAAAGGTCAAATAACCGTGCCAAAGGCAGTGCGGAAGCGACTGAATTTGAAAGCCGGGGATAGTGTGGAATTTGTAGAGGTCAACGGAGAGTTTATATTTAAGCCGCGCAATTTGCGTGCAGGTGATCTTGCCGGAATATTGGGGCCACCACCTTCCGGTGAGACTTTAACTATTGATCAAATGAATGAAGCAATAGGCCAGGCTGCAAGTGAGGATGACAGGAGAATTACGCGTGAATGGCGTAAGGGTCGCAAATGATCGGTTTGGATACTAATGTATTTGTGCGCTACCTGATTGTTGATGAAGATACAATTCAACACAATATTGCACGTCGGTTTATGGCTGAGCGCAGTGTTGATAATCCGGCATTTATTTCGCTGGTAACTCTTGCAGAGACAGTTTGGGTTCTTCAAAAAAGATTTCAATATAGTCAGGAAGCGATTTGCGGTGCATTGATTAAATTATTGGCGAGCAATGAAATCGTCTTTGAAGAATACGACCAGTTATCCCGCCTTATGAGTAACAATGTACTGCCTAAAATTGATATTGCAGACTATCTGATAGCGTGGTCTGGTTTGCGGGTAGGCTGTGATGTGACAATGACTTTTGATAAAAATGCCGCCCGTAACATTCCCTCAATGGAGCTTCTCACTTGAACGATGATCGATTGATTAACCCCGATAAACAGGGGGAAGAACAGGCGGGGGGAAAAGAACTTTCGCTGCGCCCGCAATTGCTGGATGAATTTGTCGGCCAGGAAAAAGTGCGAGCAAATCTGAAGGTCTTTATTCAAGCGGCAAAAAAGCGTGAAGAGGCGTTGGATCATGTGTTGTTTGTCGGGCCGCCGGGGTTGGGCAA
>JAKISV010000186.1 GCA_021648425.1 Rhizobiaceae bacterium | reverse complement strand
GGTTTTTATTGTTAAGTAATATCAACAGGTTAAGAAAAAATTCAACCTCACCGTCATTCCTGTGCTTGTCACAGGAATCCATGCCGTTCCCCCATCCACACGATAATTCTCAGGCATGGACCCCTGTGACATGATATCGAATTGGCACAGGGGTGACGGCAGGGGTGTCATTCTCCCTCGTCATCATCGCGCGCTCTACTTCGTCATTGTCACGCTGGATCCTCTGATCAAGTCAGAGGATGACGAAGGGGCCCGAGGATGGCAAAGGAGTTTATGGCTGCGCACTCAAAAACGCTAATACCAGATTTTCTGATCTTCCATTCCCGCATAAAGCCCCGCCACCTGCTCGCCATAGCCGTTATACAGCAAGGTAGGTACACGCTTGCCAGTATGGAGAACCCGCTCTGTCGCCTGGCTCCAGCGCTTGTGATTCACCTCCGGGTTCACATTGGCATAAAACCCGTATTCATTAGGCCCGACAACCTGCCAGAAGTTTTTGGGTTCTTCTTCAACAAAACTGATTTTGACAATCGATTTGATAGATTTGAAACCATATTTCCACGGTAACGCCAGCCGCAACGGTGCACCATATTGTTTTGCCAGCGGCTTGCCATAGGCACCGGTCACCATCAGCGCCAGATCATTGGTCGCCTCCGCCATCGTCAGCCCCTCAACATAAGGCCACGGATACCAGCTTTGACCCTGTCCACTAGCCATCGACTTATCAAGAAATGTCTCAAAGCGTACAAATTTTGCGCTCGATAATGGTTTGGCAAATTCCACCAGTGATTTCAGAGAAAATCCAGACCATGGAATAGTCATCGACCATGCTTCAACACACCGCAACCGGTACAAACGCTCTTCCAGCGGCATTTTAGCAATCAGATCATCAATGCCGATTTCCATTGGCTTTTCAACAAGACCATCAATGGTCAATGTCCAGGGCCGTACTTTCAGTGCCTGAGCCGCTTTTGAAATCTGTTTGTGTGAACCAAATTCATAAAAGTTGTTATATGTGGAATTCACATCTTCCGGCGTCAAGTCGCGATCGAGCACGAAAGCCTCATTGCGCTTGAAGGGATAGAGCTTTGCGCTGGGATCTTCGGCCGCCTGCGCTAAACCAGCGGAAAATCCGCCCGCAGCACCAATGGCTGTCGCCGCACCAAAACCAGCCATCAACTGACGACGGTTAAGAAATGCACTTTCCGGGGTTTCTTCAAGCCCCTTCAGTTCCCAACTTTTACGGCAAATAATATTCGGTGCCATTTTCAAGGCCTCCTCCACAATGCGTTTTAATCTCGGCTATCACAGATTAAATCGAATTTAACCCGTTCAATAACAAGTAAGATAATTTCACGTTAGCGTTATAGAGGCTCGACAGTGTGGATTGAACACTATCAGGGCTTGAAAATACCGGTAGTGGACACTCTGTTTAGAGTGTCTTTTGAACCACACAATGTCTCGGTCATACTACCAGCATCAATCAGTCCCAGATCATTCAACCATTTTGGCGTGGGAAATGGATTGTCCACATTGGCACACTGAGTAACACTGGCAAGATTGCGTGGAATGCGAACTCTCACGCCATTGTTGCGATCACGCCCCATCAAAGTTGTGGAGCTTCCACTACCCAGATACGCTCTCACTCCGGCAAAAACCTGATAATAGTCATCCTCACCGACTTCCGCCTCACCAAATACACTCCAGGCTGATGCGGCCATATCGCCAAACTGTTTTTCAAATCCGACATTCAGCACATTGCCACGCGCAGAAAACCGGTGCCCAAGCGACACCCGGGTATTATCATCGACATAGTAGGAAACATCAAATTCATCGAAATATTTGGCATAGACATTTTGCCCGAATTCAACGCCAACCAGTCCTTCAATTGTCCATTGGCCACTATAGATTGCAGCTTCCAGACCCACCCTGCCGCTATGAACCGGGCTTAAATAACCCCAGTCCCCATAAACACCCACCATGCCAGTGCCTGGATTGCGCCAGAAAATATGCACCGCGGCTGCAGCGCTGTTTGAAGCCCGATCGCCATCATAAAAGCCCAGGGCCAGATCGCCCTGGATGCCAATTAAAGATAATACCGAGGTCGAAATGGACAAAAGCGTCATGCCATTGCCGGTGCCATCCAGTGTGCCGCCTAATACGCCGACAGTGGCATTGATGCCATCAACAGCATTGCCCGAAGGCGAACCGGCTGTTTGATAACTGATTGGTTTGGGATCAATCAAACCCTGGGCCTGAGCATGTCCCGACAAAAATCCGGTCACGCTAAACCCTATTGCTGCACCAAGTGTTGCAACAGCAATTCTTGTCGTTTTGATTTTACCCAATATACCCATAAAAAATTCGAATCTGAAATCAGCCTACTCGTTGCGGGCATTTGTAACCAATTACCAATAATATTCAATTCGCTTTGCAGTCCAAAAACGAGAAACTCCCCCTCAAACCCAATGATATCGCTGATTTTTCCGCGATTGCGTCATATTCGCAACAGAACTGAAATATAGCAGGCGATGTCTTACCTTAGGGAATTACAGAATTCCTGGATTTTCTCGCAGGCACGGGTGAGATTTTCAATCGAAGCCGCATAGGAAACACGAAAATTCGGCCCCAGCCCAAAAGCAGAGCCATGCACCACGGCTACGCCAGCACCATCAAGCAGCTCTTTGACAAAATCCTCATCATTCTCAATCACTTTACCGCTCGGCGCGGTTTTGCCAATTAATTTTGCCACAGAAGGATATACATAAAACGCCCCCTGGGGCACCGGACAGGAAATACCCGCCGCCTGATTGAGCATCGAAATCACCAGATCACGTCGCTCTTCAAAGGCCTTGCGTCGCTCGCCGATAAAATCCTGCGGACCATTCAGCGCTTCCACTGCCGCCCATTGGGCAATTGAACAGGTGCCGGAAGTCTGCTGCCCCTGAATTTTGGCCATTGCCTTGATCAACTGCACCGGCCCCCCCGCATAACCAATGCGCCAGCCGGTCATTGCATAAGCCTTGGATACACCGTTCATTGTCAGCGTGCGCTCGTATAATTTTGGTTCCACCTGGGCTGGTGTCACAAATTTGAAGTCACCATAACAAAGATGCTCATACATATCATCTGACAGGATCCACACCTGTTCATGACGCAACAAAACATCGGTAAGCGCTTTTAATTCATCATAGGAATAGGCCGCACCTGACGGGTTGGAAGGTGAGTTGAATATCAACCACTTGGTTTGAGGCGTAATCGCTGCCTCCAGTTCTTCTGCAGTTAATTTGAAATCATTCTCGATTTTCGTATCAACAAATTTAGGCTCGCCACCATTGAGCAAAGTCATGTCAGGATAACTTACCCAATAGGGCGCAGGAATAAGCACTTCATCTCCCGGGTTAAGCGTTGCTGCCAGTGCATTAAACAAAATCTGCTTGCCACCGGTGCCAACTATGATTTGCGAAGGTTCATAATCCAGTTCGTTCTCACGCTTGAATTTCCCGCTGATCGCTTCACGCAGTTCCAAAATACCCACCACCGGCGTATATTTGGTTTCCCCGCGATTAATCGCATCAATCGCTGCTGCTTTGATATTATCAGGCGTGTCAAAATCCGGCTCACCGGCAGAAAGTCCGATAATTTCTCGACCGGCCGCTTTTAATTCACGCGCCTGCTCTGAAACCGCAATGGTGGCTGAAGGTTTTACCCGCGCCAGGGTGTCGGCGATAAAAGCCATCTCAAGCTCCGTATTTGACTGTAAAACTGATATTTCGCATGGATTGATAAGCCCATGTTTGCGCGAATGCAAGCGCCAAAATTCACTTCACGTCGCGACACATTCTGTAACACTTCGTCACAATCCTGCCACAACAACTGTCCGTTTTCGCCTGAATTTCTCCCAACCTTCGCCTTGAACCGCTGTTTTACTGGCACAGTCGGAATTTCGCATTTTTCTGACTTGTTTTGGTCCTGACCTCCACGTTTGACCTGTTACTGCAACTTGCGAAATTCCAACTCAACTTTCGAAAAGTAATGCCGGACAATGGGCGCACCGGGTCAACTGATTTACCCTTGAGGGACAATTATGACTTTTAAAAACACCAAACTGAACGCCAACTATTCAAACGACATCAATGCCGCCAAGTGCAAACGGATTCGGGACACCTTCCGCCGCCACAACCTGCCCCTGTGTTGCATCTCGGGCTACACCAACCTGGTCCATCCCGACCCCGGCAAGCGGAAGGCCAATCTGGACATGCTCAAGCAGATTATTCGGCACGCCGGGGAATTGGGTACGCCCTATGTCATCAGCGAGACGGGCACCTTCGACCCCGACAGCGATTGGGTCCATCACCCGAAAAACAAGACCGAGGACGGCTACGAAGAATGCCGCGATGTCGTTGCCGACCTCGTCCAGTGTGCCCGTGAGCATGGCGCGATTTTCCTCATCGAGACCTACGTCAACAATGTGGTTGGTTCGATTGAAGAGACCCTGCGCCTCTTTGCCGACATCGACGACCCCTGCCTGGGGCTGTTGATGGACCCCACCAATTATTTCGAAACCCACAATATCGACAAGATGGACCAACAGCTCCACGCCATCTTCGATGCGCTCTCGGACCGCATCAAAATCGCCCACGCCAAAGACGTGAAGAAAGTCGACCACGACCAGGGCGTGATCCTTTCCTACATCGACGCGGGCGAAGGCCATGCACTTCGGGGCGTAGGCATGATCGAACTCCCCCCGCCAGGACTCGGCAGCCTGAACTACGACATCTACCTCCAACGCCTGGCAAAAGACCACCCCAACATCCCCATCATCATCGAGCACCTGGCGGAATCGGACGTGCCACGTGCCAAGGCGTTTATCGACGGCAAGCTGATGGCGCAGGGCTTGTAGACCCCAACGTTGCATAAATTTGGTACCGAAACGCGGGACTGAATTCTAAGCGGCGTCCATTATTCGTTCAAGAAGGTGGCAGAGGTCTTTTTGAACTGCTTTGTTGGCACTCATGCTGAGTGTA
>JAKISV010000185.1 GCA_021648425.1 Rhizobiaceae bacterium | reverse complement strand
CAATTCGTCATCGTCGGGCTCGACCCGACGATCCAGCTCAACAATGTGGCGCAGCCTCCGTATCGATAGGGTGCCTTCGGCGCATATAACGCTGGATCCTCTGATCAAGTGAGCGCTTGAGGGTCATATTGGCATCATAGATACATCAGCACGCTTGTAACCGTACCCAAATCCAATTAACAAGAAGCCTGATAAATCACCCGGAGAAAATACCTGATGTCAGCCCTGTTACCCGATATTGATCCCGAAGGATTGTCGGAGTTTTCCGTCGTTTTTACCGACCGCTCCCTCAATCATATGTCGAAGGCATTTCAACAGGTGATGCGTGATATTTCCGCAACCCTCAAATCCGTTTACAATGCTGAATCAATCGCAGTCATTCCCGGCGGCGGCACCTATGCCATGGAGGCCGTTGCAAGGCAGATTGCCACTGATAAAAATTGCCTTATTATACGAAATGGCTGGTTTTCATTTCGCTGGTCGCAAATTTTTGACGCCGGTTCAATCCCTTCTTCTTCGACCGTTTTAAAGGCAAGGCGGCAACGCGACAATCGCCAGGAACCCTTTGCCCCCCCTCCAATTGAAGAAGTAATCAGCACAATAGCCAGCGATAAACCAGACCTGGTATTCGCCGCTCATGTGGAAACCGCTTCAGGCATCATGCTGCCCGACGCCTATATGCGCCAGGTCGCCAAAGCCGCGCACGAAGTGGGCGGGTTGTTTATTCTCGATTGCATTGCTTCAGGTGCCATCTGGGTTGATATGAAAGATATTGGTGTTGATATCGCCATCAGCGCCCCGCAAAAAGGCTGGAGCGCTTCGCCTTCTGCCGGTCTGGTCATGATGAATGAAAATGCACAAAACCTGGTGAAGAACACATCATCCACCAGCTTTGCCTGCGACCTGAAAAAATGGCTTGAGATCATGGAAGCTTATGAAAAGGGCGCCCACGCCTATCATGCAACCATGCCCACAGATGCTTTGAAAATATTCCGCGATACCATGCAGGAAATTGAAACTTACGGATTTGCCAAAGCACGAGACAGCCAATTTGAACTTGGAACGAAAGTCCGTGAACTGCTGGCAAACCGTGGCATCAAAAGTGTTGCCGCCAAAGGGTTTGAAGCGCCCGGCGTGGTTGTCAGCTATACTGATGACCCCGATATCAAGAATGGCAGCAAATTCGCTGGCGAAGGAATGCAGATTGCCGCCGGTGTGCCTTTACAATGCGATGAGAGTGATGATTTTCAGACATTCAGGCTTGGTTTGTTCGGCCTCGATAAACTGAAAAATGTTGATGCTACCGTTGGCAGGCTTGAAGCGGTGCTTGACCGCGTTATTGGAACTTAGGGTCAGGACCTGTTAATTTGTTAAAATTCACCCATCGGCAGATAGCTGTCAGGGTGCAGAATTTTCACACCGTTTATCGCCAGATCTTCCAGGGTGTTTTGCATTGCATCTGCTGCCAACACGTTTGCAAATCCCCCTCGCAGTATTTCTAATGTATCTGGTGCACTATTGATTGAAGTAATAAACGGTAGTGCAGGCCACAACCTGGTCCAGCCAATCACCTTCAAATCCTGTGCAGTTTGCGGTTCATAGCGTTGCAGCATATGCCAGCACACAGCATCAAGTGCCGCAACCTCTGCTGTCCCCTCTGCCACCATGTTTGCTGAATTTCGGTGACCGCCACTGGCTGCCAATTCTCCAAAAAAGGATTGAAGCTCACCAAATTCCTCGATCAGTACCCGGTAGCCGGACCAGGAAGATTGCGTGGTGTAGGCAAGTTTCAACCCGCGCAAACTATCTCGATCAAGGCCGCTCTCGCGGTTTACGACAATGGCGCTTGAATAGCGCGCACCACTGCAACCCTCCACGCGATATATTGGTGTTGCCAGATATTGCACTTTGCCTGCAAGTTGTGTGGCAAGAGGATATCCGCAGGTTTGTCCCAACAGCAATTCCGGTGACAGCCAGTAACTGTGGTCGCCCTTATCGCGCGCTAATTCTGCTGGTGCCTCAATGCCTTTTTCCAACAGGTATCTGCGCAGCCCCTCCCACAAACGGTCATTAGCAGATTGCAATTCCGGCCAGTCATACATTGGCAGGCTGGCAATCATTCCTGTCGACCCTCATCGCTGGAAGGTTTCGAACGCAATGAAACTTCTTTACTACGACGTAATATCGGGTGGATAACCGGCTGTTTTTTGCGAAACGCAAATCGGCTTGCAATCTGCCAGTAGCCTTCAAACAAATACCCGCCATTCGCAATCAGATAATTCTGTTTTCTTTCACGATAAAGCCTGGGTAAATCATACCAGGCCACAGTGGGATGAGCATGATGAACAATGTGCAGATTATTATTCAAAAACAACAATGAGAAAAAACCGCTTGTTTCAACTATCGCCGTTCGCCCGCCAACCGATTGCGCGGCCTGATGTTCAGCAAATGAACGCACCAGGATCCATGACACGCCAGGATAAACCACCACCAGCAAATAAAGCCAGAATGGAATACCAGCCATGATAATCCACAAAATTACTGGACCACATCCCGCCAGATGATAAATCCAGGCCCTGCGAACTCCAGGTTCATCGCGCTTCAATCGTAATATTTCAGTGCGGTAAAATCCAAACAACCCCAAAGGCGCACCCAGGGCCATACGTCCAAAAAACGTATTATTTGCTTCCAGCAGTTTACGCATCAAAGGACGAATATCGTGTTGTTCGCACTGCGGCCAGTAATAGCTTTCAGGGTCATCATAAGGGTCGGTCAGATGTTCATCCACATGGTGCTTCAAATGAAGTTCGCGATAACGCCTGAATGGGTAAACCAGTATCAGGGAAGGGAAAACCAATGCTTCATTCAGCCATCCGTAAGGTGTTGGATGCCCGTGTACAGCCTCATGTTGCAGCGAAGTATGAAACGCTGCCGAAAGTGCAGTGATGCCAAACAGCATGGCCACACCGCCAGCCATTCCATAGTTTGCATTGACATATCCAAAACTGGCAGTTGAAATCAGCCAAAACAGATAACATGCACCTATCAGCAAAAGTGTTTGCCACTCCCAACGAGGCCTGTCGGTTTCAGCATCCACGTTCATCCCCAATCTTCAAAGGGAAACGTATCGAGTTGCTCTATTCCATTTTCGGTCACCAGCACCTGCGTTTCCAGCTTCACACATTCGCGCCCGCCATTTAGCCCGGTGCAGCTTTCCACACATAACACCATACCCTTTTCAATGACCCCTGGATAACCTTTTCCCAATTCAGCATCCACATGGGTTGGCACGGAAGGGTATTCATCACACAATCCCACACCGTGGAAGGCACACGAATAACGGTTGTCATGAAATTCCTCAGGAATGCGCATCGATTTTTCGGTGAACTCCTTAAAGCTCATTCCCGGCTTGATCAGCGCCATATTATGTTCGATTTCCTGCATGGCGAAATTGTAGATCACGCGCTGCTCATTGGTTGGCGGCACAAGACCAATGGTCCAGGAGCGTGAAATATCAGAGCAATATCCATAAGGCCCAATCAGATCCGTATCAAATGACAGCATGTCGCCGTCTTTGCCCACATGATCAGAACATTCCTGAAACCACGGATTGGTGCGCTCGCCAATTGCCAAAAGGCGCGTTTCAATCCATTCGCCACCGTTGCGGATATTTTCATAATGAAGTTCCGCCCAGATTTCATTTTCAGATTTCCCGGCGACCGAATTCTTTCGCATACGCCACATGCCCTGCTCGCAAACACGGATGGTCCATTTCATGATTTCAATTTCGTCAGGCGATTTTATCATCCGGGCGGTTTCGGTCAGTTCCTGACCTTCGACAATTTCAATGCCCAGACCACGCAGTGCATCAACCCCTTCCGGCTCCATTTTATCAACCGCCAGGCGCATATTTCCGCCGCCACGTTGGCGAACAATATCGGCTACTTCCGCCGCCCAGATTTTAACTTTTTCAGAAATATTCGGACCGGCACTGAAATAAAACCAGCTGGTCGCCGGACGCACTTCATCAACCTTGTCGAGGCCCTCAGCCAGATGCATCGCCTTGGAATATTCAAAGCTGATCGTATGGCCATCCGCACATAAAATAGTGTAGCGCGCCGCGTTATGCAGCGTCCAAACCTGCATATCGGAACAGTCGGTGGCATAACGAATATTCAGCGGGTCATATAACAGGATTGCCGCGCAATCATGCTCAACCACTTTTTGCCGAAGCCGTTCATGGCGATAGGCGCGAACCTTAGAAACGGTTTCCGGCTTAATTGGATTTTTGAGCGGGACATCAATTCCCTCAAGATTGAGATATTCTTTTTTTCTCTCATCTGAAAATACCTTGAGCATGTTTTATCCTTCTATCAAAAATCCGTTGCTATACCGCCCTGTTCGACCCGTTTGGCAATAAATGCATCCAGTTCCTCAAGCATTGCTGCATCAATCGGCGGCTCTTCATAATCTTCCAACACCTGCTTCCAAATCTTGTTGGCTTTTTGCCAGGCTTCAGGAGAACCATCTTCCTGCCAGCTTTCAAAATTCCGCCAGTCAGAAATCAACGGTGAATAGAATGCATCGCGGTATCGTGCCTGGGTATGGGCTGTCCCAAAAAAGTGCCCGCCCACTCCCGCTTCAACAATTGAATCAAACCCCAGCGTAGCTTCATCAACCACCACCGGTTCAAGAAATTCCGAAACCATCTGAAGTAAATCTACATCTAAAATGAGTTTCTCGTAAGAGGCCACCAGCCCCCCTTCCATCCATCCCGCCGCATGTTTGATAACATTGCCGCCGCCCATGGTTGTTGCCCACAGTGAAAACACGGATTCATAAGCCGCCTGTGCATCAACTGTATTGGCAGCACTTACACCCGAAGTCCTGTAAGGCACTTTATAACGCCGCGCCAACTGCCCGCCGATTACCGCAGATTTCATATATTCAGGCGTACCAAATGCCGGTGCGCCCGACTTCATATCCACATTGGAAGTAAACCCGCCATAAACAAACGGCGCACCGGGGCGCACAATCTGCGTCATTAATAAACCGGCAAGCGCTTCGGCAT
>JAKISV010000184.1 GCA_021648425.1 Rhizobiaceae bacterium | reverse complement strand
CAGTTGATGGCCCGTTTGAAAAACCAGACATGCTGGAGCCGCCTCTGAAGATTTCCGGTGATGCTGACCGTTATAATCACCGCGATGGCAATGATGATTATGTACAGCCCCGCGCCCTGCATGATTTGATGGATGAAGGCCAGAGATCACGGCTTTATTCCAATACCGCAGCCGCCATGGGTGGCGTGCCTGACGATATCGTTGAACGCCAGTGCAAGCATTATGACAAAATAGACAAAGCCTATGGTGACGGTGTTCGTGCTGCAGTAAACGCAAATAAATCAGCATCTTGAACAGATAAGTTTATTTACTAAATTATGCGGCGCCTTTGATATTCAGGGGCGCCGCGTGATGCTGGCATAGTAGGCTTTTTCAACGCTGTCAGCCATCACCTGCACACTGAAACGCTTTTTGAGTTTTGTTGCACGTGAGGCTGTTAGTTTGTTTTGATTTTTAGCCGCCAACTGATCCGCCATAGCCTTTTGCAAAGCCCGGGCATTATCTGGTTCAACCAGAACCTCCTGCTCACTTTCAAAAATTTCCGGAATGCCACCAACTCTTGTTGCCAGAATAGGAACATGAGCAGCAATTGCCTCAAGTACAATATAGGGCATTGATTCAGCGCGCGATGGAATAACCACACAGCGCGCCATCGCGAATGCTTTACGAGCAGGCATTGCTTCATGAAATGTCACTCTATTGGCGATGCCCAGCCTTTGGGCCAATGCGATATATTTATCTTTATCCGGCCCATCCCCAACCATGTGGGCGCGCAACAGTTTGCTGGAAGTATTTACCAGACCGGCAAAAGCCTCAAGGAATAAATCGGGTCCCTTCAGATCACGCATCATGCCGATATACAAAAAATCTGCGGCATCTTTTTGCGGCACCACCGGTTTAAATTCGTCTTTTTGCAGGCCGTTATAAACCAGGCTTGTCGGGCAGCGCGGTTCGCCAACTTTCTGACTGTAGCCATCTCGCTCGTAACGCGACACAAATATCAGCCGGTCGCTGATACGTTCCATCGCGCGTTCGAGAAAAAAGAACAGCTTTCCCTTAAGCGACGAAGCATCATAGTGAATACTCCCCCCGTGCGGACAATATAAACGGGCAACGCGTTGACCTGATACCTGTAAAGCTGAACCGATAATACGCGCATAAGCCCCACCCTTGGAGCCATGGGAATGCAGCACATCTGGTCGCAATTGCTTGAACTTTTTGTAAGTTTTATAAAATGTAACTAAATCGCCCGGCGTAATCGCCCGACGCATGGCAATACGATGCAGTCCAAGGGACAGGGAAGGGCGCAGTTCTTCAAACAGCTTGTCTTCAAAATCGCCGCCTGTGGTTGAATCGCACAAAATTCCAACTTCGTGACCCTGCGCATTCTGGATTTCCACCAGGTCACGCACATGACGGAATATCCCGCCCACTGGAGAACGAAAACAGTGAACAATTCTTAGTTTCGATTGTTGGCTCATTGTTATTTAAAACAGGCGTTCACGAATATATACGGTGTCGCCCGGCAATATCGGATCGCTGATCGGCACCCGGCCGGTCATCACATTGCCATTCACCTGGCGGGTAATATCAGAATTCGCCTGTTGCGCCCGCGCGCTGAAACCACCGGCAATCGCTACCGCATTTTGTACGGTCATGCCCGGCACATAAGTATATTGCCCGGCATTGCCCACTTCGCCCATGATGAAAAACGGCCTGTACTGGGCAATTTCAACGGATACATCGGGGTTGCGCAGGAAGCCAGCGCGTAATTTTCGTGCAATCTCAGCTTCCACCTGTTTTGGTGTGTGTCCACGAGCGATTACGGAACCCACAAGTGGAAATGCAATATAGCCGCTTTTGTCGACAGAATATGTATTGGTAAGATCAGCCTGTCCAAATACCGTAATGCGCATCCGGTCACCGGAATCAAGCGCATAAGGTTTTTTCAACTCTTCATAAAATGAATTGTGCACTGGTTTATAAGTGGCGCAGCCGCTGATTGTTAAAGCCGCCATAAGGCTGGCAATCACTATTGACCCACGCAAATTTGCTAAACGCTTCATACTATAACATTCCATTTACAATCGGCTCAGCCGACACAACTTGTCAGGGACAATGACTGCTTATGGTTAATGGGCAGTAAAGCGTTTTGAAAAATCTCCGGTAATGCCGGGTTCTCTGGTTTTTTTCCTTCACTACATTAACTGCTTGGTTACCATAAACATTCATATTCCGCATAACTGAAATTTTGAATGCGTAATGTGGAGTGTAATTCATGGCTGGTCATAATGAGCTGACGAGGGATGTCGATATAGACATCGGTGGCCTGTTTTCCAATATCTGGAAAAGGAAACGGTTGATCCTGTTTTTGTCTGCCCTGGCAGGTGTGGCTATATTTATAGCGATGAATTCAATTTCGCCGCGTTACAAATCAACAGCACAGCTGATTATTGAACCGCGTGAATCCCGTTTCACCCGTGTACAGCAGCAAAATGGTGGAGTGAATGCCAACGAATTTGACGCCGCTGCGGTGCTTAGTCAGGTTCAGATAATATTGTCTGATGATATAGCCCTCAACACCATTAAGCGCCTTGATCTGGCTGGTACGTCCGAGTTTGGCAACTCAAAAGAAGGTTCACTCCTGACTGATTTGTTTATTTCAGCCGGGATCATGAGTGAGCCGCTGGAAATTTCACCGGGGGAACGAATACTAAAAACATTCAAGAGCCGCTTACAGGGCTATTCAATTGATAGTTCACGGGTAATCGAATTGACATTCTGGGCCAAGGATCGAAACCTGGCAAAAGAAGTCACCAATACCATTGCAGATGAATATTTGCTGTTGCAAAAACGCTCTAAACTGGAAACCGACTCCGATGCAACAAAGTTTTTGGAGCCCGAAATTGCCGCTTTACGTATTAAATTGCGTTCAGCAGAAGCAAAGGTAGCCGCATTCCGCTCCAATTCAGATATTTCAATAGGCAACAATAATGCACTGCTGGCAACACAACAATTGTCTGAGTTATCGACAGAACTCTCCCGCGTTCGCTCTCAGGCTTCTGCCGCTGATGCAAAAGTTCAATCTATTCGCACAATTTTGCAGACCGGCGCGTCAATTGATGCCATTCCTGAAGTGGCCGCTTCTCCGTTGATACAGCGTCTACGCGAACGCCAGGTGCAATTGCAGGCGCAAATCTCGGAACTGTCTACAACTTTGCTGCCCGGACATCCACGTCTGCAGGGCCTGAAATCCCAGATGTCCGGTTTTCAAAAACAGATCCGTCGAGAGACCCGTGGAATTCTCGCAAGCCTTGAAGGCAATGTGACTATTGTGCGCAATCAGGAACAGTCCTTGCTGCGTGAACTGAGCCGACTAAAAGCGGAAGCCGCCAGAGTTGGCGAAGCAGAAGTTGAATTGCGAGCTCTTGAGCGTGAAGCAACATCCGAGCGTGAATTATTGCAAACTTATATGACCAAATTTCGTGAAGCGGCCGGGCGTCAAAGCAATGAATATCTGCCGGTAAACGCCCGAATAATTTCCCGTGGTTATCTACCCACAGAATCATTTTATCCCAAGACTGTCCCCTATACCATTGCCGGTGCAACAGTGGCCGCAATCCTGAGCATGGTTGGTATTTTGGTAATGGCCCTCATAAGCGGCAAGGCTTTTGTGGCGGTGAACAGACCCGGCACATCGCGGAGTGAAGAAAATGATCATACGCAAATGTCGTTCAATGCAACCAGCCAACAACCGGTGAACGAGATCGCTCCCCTTAGACCAATAGATAACGCAACCCAATCCGACCTCGCTACCCCCCAACCTGGCGAAGTAAAATATCCTCAGGTTTCGGGTGAAGAAAACAAGAATAATATTTCGGTGTCTCTGGCAGCCCAGGCAATTCTCGGCATGGGAAAAGTGCGTATTGCAGTTGTATCACCCGGTGGTGATGAGGGTTCTGTTTCCACATGGCTATTGGCCGAAACCCTGGCAAAAGCTGAAAAAACAGTAGCCTTGATGGACATGACCGGCTCGGGCATTACCACCAGGCAATTTCTTGGTGACAACTCATTGCCGGGCATTTGGGATATGTTGGCCGGCTCTGCTGAATTCACCCAGATCATCAACAAAAGCAAAATTCCGTATCTGAGTATTTTACCAGTCGGCACCTCCAGACCGGCCGATGCCAACCTTGCGCTGGAACGCCTGACCCATCTGGTTGATGCGTTAACAGAAGGGTATGATTATTTGTTAATCGATTGCGGAATGGCTGATTTGAACGGGCTATCAAACGTTGTACGCAAAGATTCGCTTATATTGATCAGCAAGGTGGGGACCAGTATGGCAAAAACAATTGAAGATGAGTTGATAAATAACGGCTATGGGGAAACTATCACCTTCCACCCCTCCCGCAAGGAAATGGAATCGCTGGACAATCTGGCAGCATAAGCCAGCCTATTTTCTGCCCATAAAGTCCTGCAATCTGGTAGCACCTGTTCGCATTCGTTTGAAAAAGCTCCAGATGCCAGGGTTCTCACGCAGCCTTCGTTTAATTACCAGAGAAACCTTATGGGTCTGCACATAAGCGTGCGAATATATTGAAAGAGGCATGATAACATCAAACATTTCAATGGTATTGGGACACCATGAACGTTTGTAACGCTCTTCGCCACCACCCAGATCAATGGAATGAAAACCTTCATCCGCCAGTTTTTTTATCAACATAAACAACAGCATTTCCCCCGGGCTGATATGCGCGAGTTCATCGTCTGCAAAGGATGTGAAATATGCTGAAAAATGTTTGCCATGAATACCACCGCCATATATCGCCCGGTATTTCCCATCAATTTTTAGTGCAAACAGCTTCAGTAGCGGTTCATCCATATCGAGTGAATCCAAAGCCATTTGCTCAAAAAACATATGGGTGAATTTGCTGCCAAACACATCTCGCAGACCCTGGGCGCGAAGCCTGTTTGATTTTTGTTGATGAAAACACTCAAGTAACTGCACTACATCCTGGCGGCTACGCGCTTCAAACAGTTCAGCTCCACCAAGAGGTTCAACAAAACGCAATTGCGACCGCAATTGCTTTTGTTTCCTT
>JAKISV010000005.1 GCA_021648425.1 Rhizobiaceae bacterium | reverse complement strand
CTTCTTTTCGTCGATACGTCAATATTTCAATATTTGAATGAACAAGTTCCCTAATCCCTACATACTTACAGTTGTTTTTGCTGCTGAGCTTTTTGAACGATTGGCAATTCGCTTCCTCTTTATTTGCAGCAATGAGATTAAAACAAGCGAGCTTGGAGAGTTGGCCTGTTTTCGCTGAATTCAAGTCACCAAAGTAGACGCCCTGGTCAGAGAATTGATGATGGTCAGCTATATTTAAGTCCGAAAAAAACAGTTTAAACTGAAGAACAAATTCGTTTCCAGGTTCGGTTGTGTGTAGAACGTTCCTGATTTCGTCAATTTTGTGCTGTTTTCTGAATTCGAACTTGTAATTCCTACCAAATCCAACTGCCGAATGTCCTTTGTATAATATTGATACCACCGGGCCGCTGGTCATGTATTCTTCATGCTCTTTGTTCTTGCAAATAAAGTTGTTTTTGAATTCAGCAACACTCAGATGTTTTGTGCAAGTTGCGACAACTTCAAACTCATTTTTAAAAAGGTCATTGCTGATAGCATCAACAAGCCGTTCTTGATCTTTCAGGTCTGGTTTTACTAAAAGTATGTTATTTTCCATCAGTAGCCGGGTCTCAGGCCCCGGCGCTTAACACAGTTTCGCGGTATTTTTTGCGCACGGCATCGATTGGCTGCCAGTTGCCGTTTTCTTCGTAGTGCCAGAAGGTCCAGCCATTGCAGGCGTCGAGTTCCTGGACTATTGCGCCCATCTTGTGGATTGAGGCCGTATGGTTTTCACGTTCCAGAGAACCATCAATTCGCACTTTTGCCTGCCAGCGATTTTTTGAATCCCGCAATATTACGCCCGGTTTCAGCATACCGGTTTCAATCAGCGCACCAAAAGCGACACGCGGTTCGGCGCGTTTGGATTTGGTGACTACCAGTGTGGGACCGCTGATGGTTTCAATGGCAGCGATGCGCGCGGTGGCGGCGTCAATATAGTCCTGCTGGCGCTCTATGCCGACATAGTTGCGCCCCAGACGTTTGGCCACTGCTCCCGTGGTGCCGGTGCCAAAAAACGGGTCGAGAATGATGTCGCCGGGTTTTGTGGAGGACATGATTACGCGGTGCAGAAGCGCTTCGGGTTTCTGGGTGGGGTGTACTTTGTTGCCGTCTTTGTTTTTCAGACGTTCACCGCCATTGCAGATAGGAAACAACCAGTCGGAACGCATCTGAATTTCGTCATTTGCCATTTTCATGGCGTCATAGTTGAAAGTGTATTTCTTGGCGTTCTGGTCTCTGGAAGCCCAGATCATGGTTTCATGGGCATTGGTGAAACGGCGGCCGCGAAAATTTGGCATCGGGTTGGATTTACGCCAGACGATGTCGTTCAGCATCCAAAAGCCCATGTCCTGCATGGCGCAACCAACACGGAAAATATTGTGGTAAGAACCAATCACCCAGATGGTGCCATCGGGTTTTAACACGCGGCGCGCGGCCATCAGCCAGGCGCGGGTGAAAGCGTCATAGGCGGCAAAATTCGAAAACTTGTCCCAGTCATCATCAACTGCGTCAACTTTTGACTGGTCAGGGCGATGTAAATCACCTTCCAACTGGAGATTATAAGGTGGGTCTGCAAATATTACGTCGATAGAGTTTTTGGGAAGTTTTTCCATCGCTGCGATACAATCGCCTTTGATGATGGAATTGAGCCAGGATAACCTGCCTGATTTTTCGGCCTTGATTTCAGCCAGACTTACAACACTCATTATGCCATCCTACTCAAAACAACTGGATAGTTTTCAAAAATCTACAAGCCTTATGGTTACTCAATAGGGTAAATAATGCATAAACGATTCGAAAATAGTTGAGGGACAGGCATGGCCGAAATCAAATTGGTGATTTTTGACTGCGACGGGGTGTTGATGGATTCCGAGATCGTTGCCGCAAAGGTCGAGATGGAGGCTTACCGGCAATATGGTCTTGATATCAGCGAGCAGGAATTTGCCGCGCGATTTGCCGGTAGTTCCAGCGATGACATTATGAGGGTGCTTGAAAAAGAACTGGAACTGCCGCTGCCAGCTTCGCTTATTACCAAAATTGAACAAGGCATTGACGAGCGCTGTGAGAACGAGGCGGAAATGATTGTTGATGCTGATAATGTGCTCGACATGTTTGACCAGCCACGGTGTATCTGCTCGAATTCTCCCCCTCAACGGCTGAAATCAATGCTGTCACGGGTGGGATTATATGACCGGTTCCGGCCTTATATTTTTTCAGCGAAAGATTTTGATCCGCCAGCTAACAAACCCAAACCGGACATATTCATCAAGGCTTTGAGTACGTTTGAGGTGGCGGCGGTAAATGCGGTGGTGGTTGAAGATTCGGTGCATGGTGTTGGCGGTGCGCTGGCAGCTGGCATTCGAGCAATTGGATTTACCGGCGCTTCACACAGCTACCCCGGTCATGGGGATAGTTTAACTGATGCGGGGGCTGAAACGGTGGTCAGCCGGTTGCGGGAATTACCGGCGGTATTTGAAGCAATGGCAGAATGGGATGGCCTGGCTGGTTGAGGCCGATTAATTTTTCTTTTTGACCGGGCCTTCATCAAAACCGACATAAATTACAATATTTTGCTTATCGGGCTTATCGATATTGACAGCTTCGTCGACAAAGCGAAATGTTGCAATGCTTTTGCCAGCTTCAATCGTCGTGGTAATTTTGTGCAGTTGGGAATAGAGCACCTCATCGCCACGGGTGACGGCCACGCGGATTGGCAATTCCTGCGAACCGGGCTCTCCCACCGGGCCGATGATTACTCTACCGGCAATGCCAATGCGCATGGCCAGGGTCTCGGCGATATAATTACACTCGCGCACCACTTCGTTGATGGTTGCCTGATAACGCAGTTTAGCGGCGGCATCCGCATCTTGCCGGTCGACACCTCTGGCGAATTCCCGCATGGTTTCTGTACCGGCGCGAATAGTGGTTTTGGGGCAATAGGCGCGCAAATCAACTACTTCGTCTTCCACGTTTTTGTTTTGGTCAGCGGAGCCAAGCGCATCACCGGTATTGGTAGAGGTGCAGGCAGCCAGGGTGAACAACAATGCTATTGCAGCGGCATTCAATGGTGAAATAGAACTTGATTTCATAATGCTCATCATTTTGCAGTCTTAATTATGTGTGGGCAACATCGCCCGCGCTTCTTTAACTAGAACACGATATACAGCCAAGTTTAAGGCGCGTATATTGCCTTTTTGGTTTGTAACATGCTAGAGCGCTTTTCGCTCATATTGAATCACTTGACCGGTTTTTCGCAGTTGCTGGCAAGGCATGATTTGCGCCCATAAGCTTTTTGGGTCTGGTTGACCACAAGTAAATCATAACGCAGTCCAGAAGCTGCGAAAAACTGGCCTGCGGTAGACCATATCAGCCCATCTGCTGCGTTGCAATCCTTGCGCGATCAACCAGATCGCGCGGCGAATTGCGCCTTGCCGAGTGGGCTGATATGGTCCATCAAGCGGTTCAATATGAACGAAAAACGCTCTAAATGGCCCATTCCAGCAATAAAGACAATATAAGGTCGCTTGAAAAGTGAAATATGTAAGTACGAGAGGCCAGGCGCCGGAACTTGGGTTTAACGATGTTGTGTTGGCAGGACTGGCACGCGATGGTGGATTATATGTGCCCAAGTCATGGCCGCAAATAAGCCCGGAACAAATTCGCGAACTGGCCGGGCAGCCTTATGCACAAATTGCAAAAACTGTGCTGAAGCCGTTTGTTGAAGGCGAAATCGAGCCCGATGCGTTTGATGCGATGGTAGATGAGGCCTATGGTACGTTTCATCACAGTGCGGTGGTGCCACTGGTGCAGATTGCGCCCAACCATTTTATTGCAGAACTGTTTCACGGCCCTACTCTGGCTTTCAAAGATGTGGCGATGCAGTTGCTGGCGCGGGTAATGGATTATGTGCTTTCACAAAAAAATGAACGCGCAACAATCATTGGTGCCACTTCGGGTGATACGGGCGGTGCAGCAATCGAAGCTTTTCGCGGGCGTGACAATGTCGATATTTTCATTTTGTTTCCTCACAACAAAGTGTCTGATGTTCAGCGAAAACAAATGACAACGGTGAGCGATAGCAATGTGCACGCGATTGGTGTTGAGGGTAATTTTGATGATTGTCAGGCGCTGGTTAAAGCAATTTTCAATCACCATTCTTTCCGCGACAAATACAAGATTGCCGGGGTGAATTCTATTAACTGGGCCAGGATAATGGCGCAGATTACCTATTATTTTTCGACTGCGGCAAGCCTGGGCAGTCCTGAACGGCAGGTGACATTTAGTGTTCCCACGGGAAATTTTGGTGATATTTTTGCCGGTTATTGTGCCAGACAAATGGGGTTGCCGATCAAAAACCTGATAATCGCCACCAACCAGAATGATATTTTAGCACGCGCACTGGAGAGCGGTCGCTATGAAGTGACCGGGGTGAGCGCATCAACATCACCATCGATGGATATTCAGGTGTCCTCGAATTTTGAACGGTTATTGTTTGAGGCAGAAGGGCGCGATGCGCTGGCAGTGGAACGTATGATGTCCGGCCTGGCGCAATCGGGTTCATTCACCTTGTCTGACCCGGCCCATAAATTTATCCGCTCGTTGTTCAAGGCAGGGCGCAGTAATGAAAAAATGACTGCCGACACTATTCGTTCTTTACTGGCAAACAGCAATTATCTTCTTGACCCCCATAGTGCGGTGGGTGTTGGTGTGGGGCAGGATAATATGAACGATGCCGGTGCTATGATAACACTTGCCACTGCCCACCCGGCAAAGTTTCCACAGGCGGTGAATGATGCATGTGGTGTTAATCCGCAATTGCCCAAATGGGTGGGTGATTTGATGGAGCGTGAAGAGCGGTTCAGCGTGTTGGGCAATGAACTGGAATTATTTGAAGCATATATCGCCAGGCATTCGCGCGCGGCGTAAAAGCGTTTGAAGAAACATTTGGGGAAATAATGAGCGTTCACACTACACAATTGGCCAATGGCCTTACCATCGTCACAGAAACAATAAAACATCTGGAAAGTGTAGCCCTTGGCGTATGGGTTAAATCGGGCTCGCGCAATGAAAGCGACAACGAACACGGTGTTGCCCATATGCTGGAGCATATGGCATTTAAAGGCACAAAAAGCAGAACCGCGCGCGAGATTGTCGAGCAGGTGGAAAATGTTGGCGGTGATGTGAATGCTGCTACCAGTATGGAAACCACCGCCTATTTTGCCAGGTTACTGAAGGAAGATGTGGCTTTGGGAGTTGATATTCTGCACGATATACTGACCGGATCGACGATTGATGAAAACGAATTGAAACGCGAGAAACATGTAGTTTTGCAGGAAATAGGCGCCTCAAAGGATTCGCCGGAGGATTTGATTTACGATCATTATCAGTCGGCTGCGTTTCATCAGCAGGCGTTGGGGCGCTCAATTATGGGAACACCGCAATCGGTGTCTTCGTTTCAACCGGAAAATCTGCGTCACTATCTGGATAATCATTACCATGGTCCCAATATGGTTTTGTCGTGTGCGGGCGCTATGGAGCATGAGGCGTTGTTGAAACTGGCAGTTGATAAATTCGGAGATTTCAGCCCACTACCTACGGAAGAGGCCCCAACTGCTTCTTATGTGGGCACAGAACTTCTGGACAATCGTGAATTGATGGAAGCGCAAATCATGCTTGGGTTTGAGGGTCGCGCTTATCACGCCCGTGACTTTTATGCTTCACAGCTGCTGGCAACAATTCTTGGCGGGGGAATGTCATCAAGGCTGTTTCAAGAGGTCCGCGAAGTGCGTGGGCTATGTTATTCGGTTTATGCCTTCCACTGGGGTTTTTCTGATACCGGCACATTTGGCATTCACGCGGCAACCGGCGCAGATGATGTGGCTGAACTTGTGCCTGTCATTATTGAAGAACTCAAACGCGCCGCGCAATCAATTACGCTTGAAGAGACCGACCGGGCCCGGGCGCAAATTCGCGCGCACCTTTTGATGAGTAATGAAAGCCCTTCGGCGCGGTCCGCGCAAAACGCCCGCCAGTTGATGTTGTTTGGACGCCTGATTACCAATGATGAACTGATGGAACGGTTGAATGCAATTTCGCCTGAACGTATTCGCGATTTGGCCGAACGACTGTTTTTTCAGTCAACCCCCACTATTGCGGCCGTGGGCCCGATTAATGCGGCTCCAAATCAGGCGCAATTGATTGAATTACTGAAACGTGGCTAGGGCAAGTTTGGCATTTTACAGAACAAAACCTCTCCTGCAACCCATCGATCTGCCCGGCGGAGAATTGCAATTACGTGCGCCGGAGGCTCGGGATTTTGCAGCCTGGAAAGAAATACGCCAGGCCAGCAGAAATTTTCTTGAGCCTTATGAACCGCGATGGCCGGAAAACGATCTTACTCCACTTGGATTTCGACGGCGACTGAAGCGTTATCAACTGGAACTGGACAAGAAAACCGGGGAAACCTTTTTTCTTGTTTCGTGCGAAACGGACCGACCAATTGGCGGCATCTCCATTTCAAATATTCGCCGTGGCGTCGCACTCTCCTGCAATATTGGTTACTGGATGGGGGAAGAATATGCAGGCAAAGGCAATATGAAAAAAACTGTGCGTGCCATTACTCGCCACGTATTTGCTGATTTAAAACTCTGCCGCGTTGAGGCTGCCTGCCTGCCGGATAATAAGCGCTCATCAATATTACTTGAAAAAACAGGCTTTCAGCGCGAGGGCCTGTTACGAAAATATCTTGAAATAAATGGCATTCGCCGCGACCATATACTTTATGCACGCCTGGTGGATGATTAACCGACTACAAAAATTGACATTTCATCGCAATAATTAACACTTATTTTCCTGCAATAATTCTGGAAAATTACTTCTCGATATGGTTTAACCCACCAATGCAAATCACCAACAACAATTGTGGCCAGCAGGCTGGATATTATACACTAATGCGGTGGTTCATCTTAAATCTGGTGATATTGATATTATTGCTTAGTGCATCGGTTTATTCAGCACAGGCTTTGGAACCGGTGTCTGTCAGTCTTGATGAGCCGGCTGTTGATATTACTGATATTGTAGATTTTTATCCGCAACAAGAAGATAGTTTGAAGGTTTCAACTGCAGCTGATGCCAATGGCATTGTGCGGCGCATTGAAGTTCAATCGCGCAGTGGGCGCAAGGATACCAACTGGGCTGTATTTGCGCTGGCCAACACCAGCAATGAGCAAATTGACAAATTAATTGTAGCGCCTCATTACCGCCTGGTATCTTCCGGGATTATCTGGCCGGACCTCGATGCCGAGCGCATTGTGGCCATTACCCCCAGCGAGGGGTTTGCGCTGGAAAAGCTTGAAGACAGCGAAGCGGATGTTTTCTTAATTACACTGGATCCTGGTGCCGTTATCACTTTTGTGGCGGAGCAAAATACACCCAAACTGCCAAAGCTCTATCTGTGGGATCCTGATGCTTACAAGGACACCGTGAACAGTTACACGCTTTACCGGGGTATTGTGCTTGGAATTTCGGGGTTGCTGGCGATATTTCTCACCATCATATTTGTAGTAAAAGGATCAGCACTCTTTCCTGCCACAGCCGCTTTAGCCTGGTCTGTTCTGGCCTATATATGCGTGGATTTCGGATTCTGGAATAAGATATTGGGAATTTCGACTGCCAGCGAACCTATCTGGCGGGCGGGATCGGAAGTGTTTTTATCAACCAGTCTGTTGATATTTCTTTTTGCCTACCTCAACCTCAATCGCTGGCATTCTCATTTTTCGTCAGTTGTGACGGGCTGGATTTTAGGGTTGCTCATCTTAATTGGTGTGGCAATCATTGAACCTGATATTGCGGCTGGAATTGCCAGACTTTCTTTCGCAGTTACCGGAGTATTCGGGCTGTTGGTCATCGTATGGCTGGCGATACAGCGTTATGACCGGGCAATTATGCTGATACCCACATGGATCATGATACTCGCCTGGACATTTGCCGCATGGATGACCGCTAGCGGCGCTATTTCAAATGATGTGGTTCAACCGGCGCTGGCGGGTGGGCTGGTACTGATTGTTATGTTGTTAGGGTTTACTGTCATGCAACATGCGTTTGCGGGTGGTGTGTTGGCGCAGGGGCTGGTGAGTAATGTCGAGCGCCAGGCATTGGCACTTACCGGGGCAAATGCAATTGTCTGGGATTGGGATGTCAGCCGCGACATTATCAGCACGGAAGAACAGGCCGCCAATATCCTTGGCGTTCCGGTTTCCACATTAAATGGCCCCTCCAGCAACTGGAAAAGCATTATTCACCCCAATGATCGCGACCGGTTCAGCGCCACTCTGGATGCTGTTGTTGAGCACCGTCGTGGGCGCATCAAACAAACTTTTCGCCTTCGAAGTGATGAGGGATATTATCATTGGTTTGAATTGCGCGCGCGCCCGCTGCTTGATGGAGAGGGAGAGGTTATTCGTTGTGTGGGGACTATAGATGATGTAACCGCCGCAAAAAATTCAGAAGAACGCCTGCTGCATGACGCAGTTCATGATAATTTGACTGGCCTTGCCAACCGGCAGCTATTTGCAAACCGGCTTGAGGCTATCACTGATCTGGCGAAAAATTCCAGTACGATCAGACCATCACTTTTCCATATCAACATTGATAACTTCAATCAGATTAATGCGAAATATGGCATCTCGGTGGGCGATACATTGTTGCTGACAGTAGCACGCAGGCTTGGCCGCCTGCTTAAAGACGGTGATAAGCTGGCCCGTTTTCAGGGTGATCAGTTCGTATTGATGCTGTTGTCACAAACCGCGCCGGATAAAATTGCGGCTTTTGCTGATGCGATACGAAAAACCATGAGTTCTCCTATCCAGTTTGCCGATGATTCTATCGAGCTGACAGCATCTATCGGCATTGCCAGCTGGACCAAGGACCAAACTGATGCTGATCGATTTATTGAAGATGCCGAATTGGCGATGATCCATGCAAAGCGATTTGGCGGCAACCGTATTGAACCCTTTCGCCCGGCATTTCGTACCAGCAAGAATTCCAAATCCAGTATGGAGGAAGATCTGAAAATTGCTTTGGAGCAGAAAGATATTTCCATTTTATTCCAACCCATTGTTCGATTGTCTGATCGGATAACGGTTGGCTATGAAGCACTGGCGCGCTGGAAACATCCGGTGGTCGGCGATATTCCACCTTCAGAGTTTATAACTTTGGCTGAAAATTCCGGATTGATTGCCGAGCTGGGTTCACAGGTTTTGGAACGCACAATCGCTGAATTCAGCGAAGTTACAAAATCACTGGGAGATACAGATTTGTTTGTTGCTGTAAATATTTCCAGTCATGAACTGTTACGCCATGACATTGTTGCTGATATTTCTCATACGATAAAGGAATTTGATTTTCCACCAGCAAGGCTGCGTATCGAACTTACTGAAAGCCTTGTCATGCGCAATCCGGAATATTCCGCTGAAGTGCTAAAGCGCATCAAATCCCTTGGGGTTGGACTGGCTCTGGATGATTTTGGTACCGGTTATTCAAGTCTGTCCTATTTGTTGCGGTTTCCTTTTGATACCATCAAAATCGATAAAGAATTTGTGCAGTCCCACGAACACGACAATCGACTGGTAGTTCTGCGCTCCATTATTGCGCTTGGTCATGGATTAAAACAAAGCCTGGTGGCCGAAGGGGTGGAGACCGAATCAGATGCGGCAGAACTGCTGCAACTGGGTTGTGAATTTGCTCAGGGCTATTTATTTGGAGAGCCGGTTAAGTCCAGTGAAATTTTGCCGTTACTGCAACAGGAATATAAAATGGCCGGGCAATAGAGCCTTTCGCGATTCAAGCGTGCCCTGCATCAGGCGAAAGAAGCAACGGATCAACACCCAGAATATTCAAGGCCTGCTCGTATTTAAGCGTGTTGTTACGACCAAAAATTACCTTGCTGTCAGCAAGACTGATCAGCCAGCCATTTGAGATAATTTCTTCTTCCAGTTGCCCCGCCGCCCAACCTGAATAACCAAGAGCCAGGAGAATTTTTTTGGGGCCTTTTCCGGTAACGATTGCACGCAATATTTCCAGCGTGGCAGTCAGGCAGACATTTTCATCGACACACAGGGTAGATTCTCCCTTGAACTCAGGCGAGTGCAGAACAAATCCTCTTCCCGGCTCAACCGGGCCACCGGTGTACAGTTGAACATTTTTATAGTTGGATGATAAATCGAGGGCCTCGTCTTTATTGATGATGCCAAGCTGGGTAAAAAAATCGCTAATCGATGGCGTACTGAGTGCCCGGTTTATCATGAAACCCATGGCGCCTTTTTCTGTGTGGGCGCAGATGTATATTACGGATTTTTCAAATCGCGTGTCACCCATGCCCGGCATGGCAATCAGAAATTTGCCTTCCAGATAATCGCTGCCGTCAAAATTGATTCCGGTTTCATTCATAAGACAAGCATTCACTAAATTATGATAGATGCAAGTAAAATTGTGTGCTGTTTTTTAACAAAACTAACGCTAAAATGCCAGCATGATCAAAACTCTATTTCAAAGGTTTGCAACCGGTCTGATAATACTGTGGTCTTTAACAGGTTTGGATGGCCAGGCTTTTGCTGAAGTCACCCAGTGGGAGGACCTTGGCGGCGGACGCGCGCGGCTGGTGACAGTTTTTAACCCGCAAAGCGGGGAAGTCGAAGGCATTATCGAGGTAGAACTGAAACCGGGCTGGACGACTTATTGGCGCCAACCGGGAGAAGGTGGCATACCGCCAGATTTCAATTTTTCAGACAGTCAGGGTGTAGTTGTTGAAACTCCTGAATTTCCAGCGCCAAAAGCAAAACGAACGTTTGGGGTTATTTCAATAATCTATACGGATTATGTGGCTTTTCCGTTTAAAGCCAGGCCGGTGATTTCACCGCTTTCAGGAAAATTGAAACTGAATATTCTAATGGGTGTTTGCGAAGCGATTTGCATTCCCGCAGTGGCGAGCTTCACACAGGATTTATCACTACTTAACAAAAGCGACCCAATTTCAAGCAGCCTGATTGAATTGGCCAAACAAAAAATACCTGTAACAAAAGCAACTGAAGGTGTACCGCAAATTCTGGATGCTGAACGAATTGATGCCAACAAGGTGCTGGTTAGAGCAAGTGTTTCGCAGTCTTTTGAAAAACCGGAATTGTTTGCAGAAGGAAAACAGGACTGGTTTTTCAGTCCGGCCAAATTGCTGCGTCATGAAGGGGAACTGGCTGAGTTTGAAGTTGACCTGAGCGATTTACCAAAAGATGCGGATTTGTCAGCGACACCTTTGCGACTGACTTTAGCGGTGGATGGTTTTGGCAGTGAACAAACCTTGTTTGTAGGCAATGGCGAATAGTCATTTTTCTTTTGTATTTTCCAGTTCACAACCGGGTTGAATTTATCAATCTTCCCACTTAGGTTGTGATCTGATGTAATTAGTTAGCAGGACAATCAGATGGCCATTTCAATTGGTGATAAATTTCCAAATTCAACATTCAAAATCATGACCGATGAAGGTCCGGGCGATGTTACGAGCGATGAAATATTTAGCGGTAAAAGGGTGGTATTATTCGCCCTTCCCGGCGCTTTCACTCCCACATGCCATCTCAATCACCTGCCGGGCTATCTGGAAAACCTGGAGCAGATTAAGTCAAAGGGAATTGACGCGGTTTATGTGCTTTCGGTAAACGATGTCTGGGTGATGGACGCATGGGCCACTGCCAACAAGGCAAAAGGAAAAATCGGCTTCCTTTGTGACGGCAGCGCAATTGTTACCAAAGCCATTGGCATGGAGGTTGATCTAGATCCCGCCGGAATGGGCATACGATCAAAGCGTTATTCAATGATATTGGATGACGGCGTGGTGCAGGTTTTGAATATTGAAGACAAGCCTGGCCAGGCAACCGTATCGGGCGCCTCAACGATTATGCAGCAATTGTAAAACTCTAATTTTTATAGGGCTTCATGCCTTCGCGGGCCAACTCGTCGGCTTTTTCATTTTCGGGGATACCAGCATGGCCTTTTACCCAGTGCCAGGTGACCTGATGGTGTAAAATTGCCTCATCAAGGGCCTGCCACAGTTCAACATTTTTAACCGGTTTTCTGGAGGCAGTTTTCCAGCCGTTGCGTTTCCAGTTGTGAATCCAGCCGGTAATACCGCTGCGCACATATTTTGAATCTGTGTGCAAATCCACGGTGCATTGGTGTTTTAGTGCATTCAGCCCCTCGATGGCGGCACGCAGTTCCATGCGATTGTTGGTGGTGTTTTTTTCACCACCTTTCAGTTCGCGGCTATGCGCTCCCATTAGCAACAAAGCACCCCATCCACCGGGGCCGGGATTTCCCGAACAGGCGCCATCCGTCCAAATATCAACTTTTTTACTCACACTTTTTCCTTTTATTGGTAGTCATCTGCGTCTGTTATGGTCTGGTGGAATTGAAGTCGTTTGAGATATTCTATCGGGTCATGGGGGGTTACCATTGCGCCGGGTGGCACGTTTAGCCAATCATAAATTCGGGTAAGCAAAAATCGCATGGATGCACCACGGCACAAAACCGGCATGGCAGCAATTTCAGCAGCGCTCAAATTTCGAACAGATTGATACCCTTCAAACAGGGCATGAGATTTTTGACGGTTGAAACTGCCATCCTTTTCAAAACACCAGGCGTTGATGCAAATGGCGAGATCAAAGGCCAGCAGATCGTTGGCAGCAAAGTAAAAATCTATTACGCCTGAAAGAGTGCCATCGAGAAAAAAAACATTGTCTGGAAACAGGTCTGCATGGATTGTTCCGTTGGGCAAATCCAGGAGCCAGTTGCTCGCCAGAAATGTCAATTCGCGCTCAATTGTTTGCGGCAAATTCTTGTCGATTTCCATGACCCGCGCTTGAGACTTTGCGTAAACTTCGTGCCAGTTTGCCTGGCGAAGCGGGTTTTCAAGTGCCAGCGAAAAATCGGCTGCTGCTAAATGCATCCTGGCCAGAATTTTACCTACCTGGCGGGTATGGGTGATTTGAGGTTTGGATACAGATACGCCGTTTAGAAAACTGACTATCGCAGCGGGGCGCTTGCACAATGTGGAAAGAATATCGCCATTTTTCATCTTCATGGGCCGGGGGCAATTAATGCCGCTGCTCGAAAGATGCTCCATCAGACCGAGATAAAACGGCAAGTCTTTTTCTTCCACCATCTGTTCATAGAGGGTTAGAATATAGAGGCCTTTTGAAGTGGAGAGCAGAAAATTGGAATTTTGTATCCCTTCAGCAATACCTTTGAGGGATTGAAGTTCCCCGATATCATATTGGAGAAGAAATGCGCAAACATCGGCATCCGTGATTGTTGTATAAACAGCCAAATTCAGTTTCCATCCGAATTGGACAAGGCTGCTTGTGTCCGGGAGCCATTTACAAAGGCCATATCGGTGGCGAGGAGCTCGATATCGCGCAGGGAACGCATCACCATAAATTCTTCATCTTCAATAGCGGCAATGGCAAGTTCAAGTTTCATGTCGTATTTATCTCTGAATGTTTCAATAATCTCGTTAATCAGCACTTCGGGTGCACTTGCTCCTGCTGATAGTCCGACAATTGTTGCGGGTCCATTGGCACTGGTGCCGATTTCATTCCAGGGTATATCATCGGCGTCGTGCACGAGGATAGATTTTTTTGCGCCGCTTCGTTTTGCCATTTCAACCAGGCGCATCGAATTTGAGGAATTGGGTGAACCGACTACGAAAAAATGGTCCGCGCCGACCGCTGCCTGTTTTACAGCGCTTTGGCGGTTGGTAGTGGCGTAACATATCGATTCTGCGGCGGGAGCGGCGATTTGCGGAAATCGCGACTTTAGCCGTTCAATAATATGGGCGGTATCATCAACCGACAATGTGGTCTGAGTTACAAAACCCAGGGCGCGCCCTTCAACGGGTTTAAAACCATCAACATCTGCCACGGTTTCAATGAGGTTGACCTGGTCTGGTTCCAGTTGCCCCATGGTGCCAATGACTTCGGGGTGGCCGTGATGGCCGATCAGCAATACATGGCGGCCAAGGCGGGTATGGCGCACTGCCTGTTTGTGGACTTTGGACACCAGCGGACAGGTAGCATCAAGAAATAACAGGTTTTTTGATTTGGCATCTTGCGGAACTGATTTTGGAACACCGTGGGCGGAAAATATAACGGGCTGATCAGTGGGCGGGATTTCGCTGAGTTCTTCAACAAAAATTGCACCGCGAGCCTCTAACCCCTCTACCACATAGCGGTTGTGGACAATTTCGTGGCGAACATATACCGGCGAACCATATTTTTTGAGGGCAAGAACGACGATCTGGATAGCGCGGTCAACACCGGCACAAAATCCACGTGGGCCACACAGGCGCAATATCAAAGGGGGTTTGGCGTGGGTGTTCAATTGGCTTTCCAGTTTTGTGAACTTACCTACTTAATAATCCGCAGCCAATAAGTGTCAAGCCGCCTCTTTTCGGCGACCGTATAAAAATGCAGATCCCACTGCCAACAAAGAAAGGGCCAGTCCGTACCAGGTAATGGCGTACTGGAGATGGGAATTTGGAAATTTCATGCGGGTGGTCCCGCCCAAAGGAAAGCCACCTTCCAATTCGCTTTTTCCGGCATCTATCAGGAAGGGTAAAATTTGCGCCGGTGATTTATCGCTGACCAGGGAGGCCATCTGGGAATAACTCTTCCAGAAAAAATCACGCTTATCCAGTTCATTATCGGGCATAAAGGAGTTGGGTTTTTTTGTCACCGGGTTTCTTGCCAGTCCGACAATTTTCACCAATCCTTCGATCTGGCCATCGAGGCGTTTTGATTTTTCTTTTAGTTTTGCGGGAACAAAACCGCGGTTTAATAAAACCACCCGGCCATCCTGTAAAGATAGCGGCGTAATTATATTCCAGCCTGTCACGCCATTCAGAGTGTTGAAATAGTACATTTCTTCAGCGTGATCAAAAGTGCCCTGTAGCTGCACTTTCATATAGCCAATGTCTGCCGTTTGTTTCCAGATTTCTTCAATTTGAGCAAGACTTACCGGATCACTGCTGGCCCTTGCCTGCGTGCGCGCGATCAGTTCTTCCTTCCAGTTCATGCGCACAACCTGCCAGGTGCCAAGGGCGGAAAGAAAACCGATGCCACTGATCATCGCAAAAATTATCAGGGCAGTGGATTTACGCATTAGTTCAGTTCCCTTTCAGCAACAAAAAAGGGCAGTTGTATAACACTGCCCCTTTATATTGTTTTGGTTGCCGGATATTAGCCGGCGATTGTACCGCCTATCGATCCCCAGATATAAATCGAGAAAAACAGGAACAACCAGACAACATCTACAAAGTGCCAGTACCAGGCAGCGGCTTCAAAGCCAAAATGCTGTTCGGGCGTAAAGTGACCGGCCATGGCACGAAACAGGCAGACAATCAGAAAGATCGTGCCAATCAATACGTGGAAGCCATGGAAACCCGTGGCCATAAAGAAGGTTGCGCCATAGATGGATTCTTTAAAGGCAAAGGGCGCATACACATATTCATAGACCTGTACGAATGAAAACAATATTCCCAGTGCTATGGTAAGAAACAACATCAGCTTCAGCATTCCGCGCTGATTGTGGATCAGGGCATGGTGAGCCCAGGTGACTGTTGTGCCCGACAAAAGCAGGATAACTGTGTTGAACAAAGGCAGGTGGTAGGGATCCAGAATCTCGATACCCGCCGGTGGCCATACTCCGCCGGAATATTCAACCCGGGCAAACTGTGCCGCTTCATTGGTATAGAGGCTGGCATCAAAGAACGCCCAGAACCATGCAACAAAGAACATCACCTCCGAGGCGATAAACATGATCATGCCATATCGCAGATGCAGTGAAACCACTTTGGTGTGGTCGCCGCGATGGGCTTCTTTTATTGTATCTGCCCACCAGGCATACATTGTATACATGACAGTGGCGACACCGATATAAAACAACCACGGGTTCGCCAGATCCATCCCTGCAAGATAGAATGAATCTTCCCGCAGCCAGCGCATATAGGCAACAGCACCAATAGCCATTGTCAAAGCACCAATGCCGCCAATCAACGGCCAGGGACTTGGGTCTACGATATGATAATCGTGATTCTTAGCATTGGCGTCAGCCATGGTATTACTCCCGTATTTTCAGTTCACCGGCATTGGCCGATGAATTGTTCCCAATGGTTTAATTCAGTTTTTTGTCTTCGTTTTTCTCAATTACAGAAGCCACAGGCGCAGCCTCCATCTCTTTTGGAAAAAATGTATATGAAAGGGTGATTGTCTTGAGATTTTTCATAATTTCTTCGCGATCAAGTTCAGGATCAATGAAAAACACTACCGGCATGTCAATTTTTTCACCGGGTTGAAGGGTTGTTTCAGTGAAACAGAAACACTCAATCTTGTTGAAATAGGCTCCGGCATATTGTGGTGTGACGTTGAAAGTTGCCGTGCCGGTAAGTGGTTTGTCGGAAAGGTTTTCAGCAACATAGGAAAATTGCGTTTGCTCACCGAGCTTTAACGTTACCTGGCGCACTTTGGGTTTGAACTCCCAATTCAGGCCATTGGCTATATTTCCATCAAAACGCACCGTGATCTGGCGATCAATAATTTCGATGTCGTCTGCATTATCAGCGCGCTGTGTTGTGCCGCCATAACCGGTGATCTGGCAGAATATCCGGTACAATGGCACGGCTGCATAAGACAGACCCGCCATGCCGATTACGATAGCTGAACAGGCAATTACCAGATTGCGATGGGATTGTTTGGGCTTGTTGGTTGCAGTTGTTGTGTTCATGGTCAGTTGGATTGATCCGGTTTATATTTCCAGTGTGTATTAAAGTGGGCGAACCATTACTGCAGGGCCCATTTTCAGTATTGTAACAAAGTAGAATATGGCTACCAGCACTACCAATACCACGGCGATTGCGATGCTTCTTGAGCGCTGGGCCTTTTTTTGTTTATCGCTTAGTTCGATATTTTCAGTTTCCAGTGGTTTAGTCATCAGACCAGTTTCTCCCAGATTGCTTCGGCCAAAAGAGTGGCGAACAATACGAATAAATACAGAATTGAAAATCCAAACAGTTTTTTTGCAGGGACCATGAGTTTGTCATCGGATGGCATCTGCCAGACCCGGAAGGCAAAAAACAGGAACACGGCTCCAAGGGTTATGGATACTATTGCATAGGGCAAAGCAGCAAATCCCATCAGCCAGGGCAAAACTCCGACGGGAGCAAGAACCAGTGAATAGGCTAGAATCTGATTTTGAGTCGAACGGTTGCCAGCGACAATCGGCATCATCGGGATGCCTGCTTTTTTATAGTCATCCGACTTGAACAGCGCGAGCGCCCAGAAATGCGGCGGAGTCCATATGAAAATTATTGCAAATAGAACGACGCTTTCAATGCTGATTGAGTTGGTGACAGCTACCCAGCCGATCATCGGCGGGAATGCACCGGCAGCACCGCCAATAACGATGTTTTGCGGTGTGGAACGCTTGAGCCAGTGGGAATAAACGATTGCATAGAAGAATATTGTAAATGCCAAAAGGGCTGCAGACAGCCAGTTTACAATTACACCAAGCATCATCACCGACATGAATGTCAGCACCAATCCGAAAGTCAGGGCAGCGCTGGGCGATATGATACCGGCAGGAATCGGGCGCTTGGCGGTTCGTGTCATGATTGCGTCTATGTCGGCATCATACCACATATTGAGGGCACCTGATGCTCCAGCACCTATGGCAATAGATACAATTGCCAGTACAGCAATGAGTGGATGAATGGTGCCAGGGGCCAGCATCAGCCCGACAAGAGCGGTAAATACCACAAGCGACATCACCCGTGGTTTGAGGAGGGCAAAATAGTCTGAAGGCATAGCCAGCGACCCGAGAATATCGGACTGCTCTCCACCTTGTTCTTTATCCAGACTGTCTACCATACTCATTTGGTTTTACCCGTTTTGGATGATCAGGCGCAACCAATATTGCGCCTGATCAAGTAAGCGTTATTTAATACGCGGCAGTGTTTCCCACTGGTGGTAGGGCGGTGGAGAAGACAATTGCCATTCCAGCGTGTTTGCGCCTTCACCCCAGGGATTATCACCGGCCGGGCGTTTTTTCCTGAATGCTTCAAAGACGCAATAAAGGAATATCACCACACCAAATGCCGACATATAGGAACCTATGGATGATACATAGTTCCAACCGGCATAGGCTTCAGGATAGTCAGCGATGCGGCGTGGCATCCCAGCCAGACCCAGGAAGTGCTGAGGGAAGAACAGAACGTTCACACCAATGAAGGTTACCCAGAAATGCAGTTTTGCCAGGAATGAATTGTACATGTATCCGGTCATTTTCGGGAACCAGTAATACCAGCCTGCGAAAATGGAGAACACTGCACCTAAAGACAATACATAATGGAAGTGGGCGACAACATAATAAGTGTCCTGGAATGCGCGGTCGAGACCGGCATTGGCCAACTGCACGCCTGTCACACCACCAACAGTAAACAGGAAGATGAAGCCAATTGCCCATAACATTGGTGTGCGCATCGTAATCGACCCGCCCCACATGGTGGCAATCCAGGAGAAAATCTTGACGCCGGTTGGCACCGCAATCACCATGGTGGCAAAGACGAAGTAACGCTGGGTGTCAAGTGACAGGCCGACGGTATACATGTGGTGCGCCCACACAATGAAGCCAACAGCGCCGATGGCGATCATTGCAAATACCATGCCCTGGTAGCCGAAAATCGGTTTGCGCGAAAACGTTGAGATAATATGGCTGATAATACCAAAACCAGGCAGGATCAGAATGTAAACTTCCGGGTGACCAAAGAACCAGAACAAGTGCTGGTACAACACGGGGTCGCCCCCGCCTTCGGGATTAAAGAATGCCGTATCAAAATTTCGATCCGTCAACAGCATAGTAATGGCACCGGCAAACACTGGCAGTGACAACAGCAAAAGAAATGCTGTGACCAGAATAGACCAGGCGAACAGAGGCATTTTGAACATTGTCATGCCCGGGGCACGCATGTTGAATATGGTTGTAATGAAGTTGATTGCGCCAAGAATTGACGATGCACCGGCCAGATGCAGGGAAAATATTGCCAAATCCATCGCCGGTCCAGGGCTGCCCGTTGTGGAAAGCGGCGGATAAGCTGTCCAGCCGCCACCAAATCCGTTGGCACCGGCAGGGCCTTCAACAAACATGGAAAGTACCAGCAGCAAGATAGCCGGGGGCAGCAACCAGAACGAAATATTGTTCATCCGGGGAAATGCCATATCGGGTGCGCCAATCATGATTGGCACCATCCAGTTGGCAAATCCGCCAATGAGTGCGGGCATCACCATGAAGAAGATCATGATCAGGCCGTGGGCAGTAGTAAATACGTTAAACAGGTGAGGATCGCCGAATATCTGCATACCGGGCTCCTGCAACTCCATGCGCATGAGGACGGAAAGGAAACCGCCGACAATGCCCATGATGATTGCAAAGATCAGGTAAAGAGTACCAATATCCTTGTGGTTGGTTGATAGAAACCAACGCACAAAAAATGAAGGCTTGTGATCGTGGCCGTCGTTTGTCGCAGCGCTTGCCATTGTTTTCGCTCCTCAGCTTTTATTTATTGCGATGCCAGATTAACTGATGATTTCGCATCGTCAATCAAAGCCATTAGTTCCCGGTTTGCCGATTCAAGGTCTTCAACGGCGGCAGATTTCCAGGTATTAAATTGTTCCAGCGATACTACCCTGATGGCAATTGGCATGAAAGCGTGATCTTTTCCGCAAAGCTCAGAGCACTGGCCGTAGAATATGCCTTCGCGCTCAGCTTTGAACCAGGTTTCATTCATCCGGCCTGGAATGCCATCCAATTTCAACCCCAAGGAGGGTAGTCCGAAAGAATGTATCACATCGGCAGCAGTTACCAGAACACGTATGGTTTTGCCAACAGGCACTACCAGTTCATTGTCGACGGCCAGCAGATAGGGGTATTTGCTTTCGTCTTCCTTGCCGTATTCAGCGCGTTCTTCTTTTGCTGCGGCGGGGTCAGAAAATTTTTCGCGGCCGATTAGAACCGAATCAAACGAGATATCGCTGCCATCTTGATATTCATATCCCCAATACCACTGATAACCGACTGCTTTGACGGTCATGTCCGGCTCGGCTTTGGGTGCAAG
Source organism: Rhizobiaceae bacterium (assembly GCA_021648425.1). GTDB lineage: Bacteria > Pseudomonadota > Alphaproteobacteria > Rhizobiales > Rhizobiaceae > JAAEMP01. The sequence goes on along the minus strand of JAKISV010000005.1, from coordinate 11,725 downwards.
CTGACGATTGAGCAAATCAAAGGATGGAACTGCAATCATTATCAGGACAATGATTGGCACTACCGTCCATACAACTTCGATCATTGTATTGTGGGTGGTTATGCTGGGTTTTGGATTGTTTTTGGCGCTGTAGCGCATCAGCACATATATGAGCAATATCAAGACAAATATTGTGATGGGAATAATAAACCAGAATGTGTAGGCATCAAACCAGAAGATGCGCTCGGCCATTTCTGAACCGGCAGGCTGGTGCCAGATTTCCCAGTTTGTTGGTTGTTGGCTAAATGCAGACGCAGTTAATGTGAACAAACTTGCCAAAAAGACAAAAGTGCCCGTCAATGACTTTTTCACGTCATATCTCCCAATCAGATTCATTTTTAGCTTTCCTCAATAACCTCAGTATATGCCAATAGCGCGCGCAGGCTCAATCAACAATGTCGACCCAGTCATAATTTGGTGAAAAACCACAATTGAAGCAAAGCTGCAACGCAAACTAACAACAAACAGATGCGGCATTTTTGCAATGGCTTATTTGCTTTGATTAAATCAAAGAGCATTATTCCCTCAAATGCCTTGATCTGCACGGTAATTGCCCCTAACAAGCGCCACAATCCTACCGGATAAGCCAGTAGCCGCATTGTTGCCAAAGTCTGGGTGGTTTTTGGGGATGAATTTCCGATTGAGCCGATTTTGTAACGCAAACCGCAATAACAGGCTTTGCCGGTAATGGAACTATGGATTAAAACAATAACATGATGATTCGATTTTACTTAACAAATACAATTAAACCGATTGGGCTGGTATTGTTGTTGGCTGCCGGGATTCTCGTAACAAATTTTGGCAAAAACCCGGATGCGTTAGCCCAGGGTGCGGTCAAATCCAACCATGGTGCATGGTCGATGGTGTGTGATGTGCCGCCTGGCGCTTCTTCTGAACAATGTGCGTTGATGCAAAATGTTGTAGCGGAAGACAGAAGCGAAGTGGGGCTTTCAGTGGTTGTGCTGAAAACAGCAGATCAAAAGGCACGAATTTTGCGGATCCTGGCTCCCTTAGGTGTATTGCTGCCAAACGGGCTGGGGCTGAATGTTGATGGCAAGGACATCGGGCGCGCCTATTTTGTGCGCTGTTTCCAGGACGGATGTTATGCGGAAGTTATTTTGGAAGAAGAATTGCTGAAAACTTTACAGACCGGCAAAACAGCTACATTTATTGTATTCCAAACGCCTGAAGAAGGCATTGGAATTCCGGTTGATTTGAATGGTTTTAGTGATGGCTATAAACAGTTACCCTGAATAATCTGAAAGCTAAACCGATGAATTCCCTGCTTGAACAATTTGATATCGACAAGGCCTCAGTCCAGCGCATGGTTGAAGACGCAGTTGGGCGCGGTGATGATGGCGAACTATTTATGGAGTATAACCAGAGCGAAGGTCTGGTCTTTGACAATGGCAAATTGAAAACCGGCGGGTTCAGCACCGATCAGGGATTTGGTCTTCGTGCAATCAGCGGTGAAGCCAGTGCCTATGCCCACTCAGGTGAAATGTCCCGTGCAGCACTTAAACGCGCAGTTGATGCGGTATCAGCCGTTCACGGGGCAGTATCGGGAAACTATTCACAAGCGCCGGCTCGCACCAACGTTAAATTATATGGCGAAGAAAACCCACTTGGTTCACCCAGTTTCGAAGAAAAAGTGAAAATATTAGAGGATATTGATGCCTATGCGCGCAGCCGTGATGAGCGCGTTCGACAGGTATCAGCATCGATTGCAGGCAATTGGCAGGTGGTGGAAATATTGCGTGCGGACGGCCATCTTGTGCGCGATGTGCGCCCGCTGGTTCGGCTTAATGTTTCAATTGTCGTGGGCAAAGGTGACCGCCAGGAAACCGGCTCTTATGGCGTGGGCGGCAGGCGTGGATTTGGAGAATTTCTGGTGGAAGAAAGCTGGAAATCCGCAGTAGATGCAGCTTTAAAACAGGCGCTGGTAAATCTTGAGGCTATCCCTGCTCCCGCAGGTACCTTTGATGTGGTATTAGGCGCTGGCTGGCCCGGTGTGATGTTGCATGAAGCGGTGGGCCACGGCCTTGAAGGTGATTTCAATCGCAAGAAAACTTCCGCATTTGCCGGTTTGATGGGCGAGCAGGTTGCCGCCAAAGGCGTTACTATTGTGGATGACGGCACAATTGATGAACGGCGCGGATCGCTGAGTGTTGATGATGAGGGAACGCCAACGGAAAATACCGTGCTGATTGAGGATGGTATTCTAGTGGGCTATATGCAGGACAGGCAAAATGCACGCCTGATGGGCATGAACCCCACGGGCAATGGTCGGCGCGAATCCTATTCCCATTCGCCGATGCCGCGTATGACCAACACTTATATGCTGGGCGGTGATATGGAGAGCGATGAAATCATTGCATCGGTGAAAAATGGTATTTATGCCGTATCCTTTGGCGGTGGGCAGGTTGATATCACCTCAGGAAAATTTGTTTTTGACTGCACGGAAGCCTACCAGATCATCGATGGCAAAATCGGCGCACCGCTCAAGGGTGCCAATCTCATTGGTAACGGGCCCGAAGCAATGAAGCGGGTTTCGATGGTGGGAAATGACATGGCGCTCGATAATGGCATTGGTGTGTGCGGTAAGGCGGGACAGGGTGTGCCTGTGGGTGTCGGCCAACCAACTTTGCGCATGGACCAGATGACAATTGGCGGCACCGGGGTTTAGTTTAAATCCTTGTAAATGGATGTAACTGACACAACCTTGTCAGTTGGAATTTGTTATCACAGGTTCATAATCAACTGACAGGAAATGCCATGTTAATATTGAAATCGTTTGAACCTGCAATAAATGTACGCTGCCCCAGTGCTTTTGGTTTGAAAGCAGATGCGCTTTTAGCGATGAGCGGGCTTGAATATAAAGTAGTCCCCGGTGACATTCGCAAGTCGCCAATGGGCAAACTGCCAGTGCTTATCGATGGTAAAAAAATCATCGCCGATACCAGTCTTATTCAGAAATATCTTGAGAATGCCCACGGCGTAGATTTTGATGGTGCGCTCACTTCTGAACAACGCGCAACGGCCAAAGCGATCCAGCGCATGGTTGAAAATCATCTGTATTTTGCCATGGTGCATTTTCGCTGGATTGAAAATCCAGAACGGGTTCGCGATACATTGTTCAAGAATATCCCGTCTTTGCCACGCAAGTTCATATTCAAAATGGTTTTGAAAAAGGTCAAGCAGGCTAATGAGGGCCATGGCATTAGCAGGCATGATCTCTCAGACATTCTGGCGTTCGCAATGGAGGATCTGGAAGCGTTAAGCGTTCTTCTGGGTGCCAAACCGTTTATGTTCGGCAAAAAACCTACATCAGTTGATGCCAGTGTTTTTGGTGCGCTGGAGAATATTATCAACTCCACTGAAACTTCTGATTTGCAAGACGGGGCTCGCGGTTTTGAAAACCTGGTTGAATATTGCGACCGGTTTCGAGATGAAGTCTTTAATGACTGAAACACCTGAACATCATTGCCCGGGTTGTGGCGCTATACAAAAGCACAATGCACGTTATCCCTGGTATTTTTGTGGAGCCTGTCTGAAACTGGCTAAAGATTTTGAAGGCAACGCACTGGTGTTCTTCAATGTCGGAGCGATGGGTGGCATGGGATGGGCGTACAGCGAGCAGCCAGAACAGGCTATGAGTACAACCGTCTCCCAGGTACTTTGCTACATAAACAACCGTAAAGTAGTGGTCAGTGAAGCTCGGTTTGGCGGAATTGTTGCTCAACCCTATCATGAAGGCGAACCGGAAAAGGGCAGTATCGGTGAAAAATATTTTGTGAAACTGACCAACAAGACAGCAGTAGAAAGGGCGCGGGCGAAACCTGGGGAGCGGTAAAAATGACAGGTGATTATATTCAAAAATTCTATGGATAAAGCCGCGATATGCGCCAGTCCTCATCCAGCCCTGCCCTTTCATACATAATTCTGTCGTGCAGGCGAAATTTGCCGTCGCTCCAGAACTCGATTGACAGGGGTAGAATGCGAAAACCTGACCAGTAATCGGGGCGGGGAATATTTCCGACACCAAATTTTGCGGTATATTTTGCCACTTCTTTTTCAAGGGCAAACCTGCTTTCCAGTTGGCGTGATTGTTTGGAAGCCCAGGCGCCGATGCGACTTCCGCGCGGGCGCGAATAGAAATAATCATCGGCTTCCTTGTCGCTTACCACTTCAACAATACCCCGAAAGCGCACTGACTTACGCAGGCTTTTCCAGTGGAAACAGGCGGCAGCTTTTTTCTGGCCAAGTAACTCTGATCCCTTTTGGCTTTCGAAATTTGTGAAAAATACCAGCCCGCGTTCATCATGAGCGCGCATCAAAATCATTCGCACGTTGGGCAGGCCATCTTTATCAACGGTGGCAACAGACATGGCGGATGGATCATTTGGCTCAGACTCTTGCGCCAGGTCCAGCCATTCCACGAATTTTATATATGGTGACGCAGGGGAAGCTTTATCAGGAAAGTCACTGTTTCTTAACCTTGATGCGCGATCATCCATGGTGATGCCTTTATTAGTGATTAGTTGGGCGGGGCTATGTACCGAGTATATCAAACACCTATGACAAATGGAAACAAGCGCAATTGCGTGCCTGGAAAAACGGCACTAAATCTAAGTGCGCTTGCGGCTATGATTTTGCTGGTATCAGCATGTACAGTCACATCCCAGGATAAAACTCTAGCCTCTGCTGATACGCTTGTTACCGGTTCTGTTACAAAGTCCGCTGAAACTGAAGGTGTTGAAGGTACTGATGCGGAAGTCATCAAAACCATTGTTGTTGATGCTGAAAATATCAAACCAAAAACCAGTGAGCTGGCCTGGAGCAATCCTGATACGGGTAATAGCGGGACCATTCTTGCAATTGACAGGTTTATTGGTTCATCAGGGCAGAAATGCAAAAAATTCCAAACCACTGTCGACAGTTTTATGGGCATATCACTTTATGACGGGGAAACGTGTGAAGTGAAGCGCGGTTTGTGGGTCTTATCCTGGTTCATGCGCCGATAGCGGAATACTTTCCTTTGCAGTCCCTATTTGGGTACTGGTCCACCGTTAAAATATTTCTCCAGTTTTTTGTTAAATGCCTCACTGTTTTTACCCAAAGTCAGGTTTTCAACAATTTGCAAATCGATTTTTACGTGGCGCCGGCCTTTTTTAATGCCGAGAAATGACCAGAACAGGTCATATTTGCGGTATTGGTATTTCCCCAATCCATCAAGTTTTAACAGCACTACGGGCGGATTTCCCAGGGCTTTGATGGTATCGTAGGCACCGGTCAGATAAGGAGCAATTTCTTCCTTTTCGCCTTTGCGAATGTTTCCGGCCGGGAAAATCAGGATGGAGTTACCGTTTTCTACCACCCTTCGCATGATATCAAGAGTTTCAAGCTTGTTGGCTTCGCGGCGTTCAGGTGCCCAGGTTTTAGGGCTACTCATCGGGATGGTGCCAAATAACATCATCGGGTATTTTTGCAGCCAATGCTCATATTCGCGATAATAGGCCGTGGGGCGAATGCGGGTAACAGCATAGAGCGTTGCCAGGATTAACGGGGGATCGTGGCGTGAAACGTGATTGGAAAGGATGATTGCCCCTTCCAGGCCCTGCAGCTTTTCTTTGTTTGAGCAGCTGACATTAAAAGCAACGCTAAAATATGGGCGCACCAGGGCAAACACCAGATGCCGGAGTAATTTACCAAAAATATTATCAATCACTCGAACTGTATTCTTGTTTTTAGGTGAGTTTTTCATGTTGTCCTTTTATCCGGGTGAAATAAACAATCGAGATTCACCCATATTTTTCATAAAACAATTGGAATTTTCTGTAAAAAACCCCATATTTAGTACAACTTAGAAACAATTGATGCAATTCGGGACCGAAATTAAAGCTTGGGTCGCGCTTGCGTCTTACTCGATATGGGAAAAATATAATGCGTGACCCTTATAACATATTGGGGGTTGACCGGTCCGCGCCGCAAAAGGAAATCAAAAGTGCTTTTCGCAAACTGGCGAAAAAATACCATCCGGACCAGAACCCTGACAACCCAAAAGCCAAAGAACGCTTTGCAGAAGCCAACAGTGCCTATGAAATTGTTGGCGACAAAAAGAAACGCGGGCAATTTGACCGCGGTGAAATCGATGGTGAAGGCAAGGAAAAATTTACCGGGTTTCCCGGGGGTGGCGGGCAGCCGGGCTCGGGAGATCCGTTTGCCGGAATGCGCCGTCAACGCGGGCAGGCAAATCCGTTTGGAGGCAATGCGGGCGGACCTGAGGACATTTTAAAAGAAATGTTCGGGTCAGCTTTTGCCAGTGCACAAACGCAACAAAATTCCGGTTTTGGCGGTATGCACCCCGGACAAGGTCGGGCAAAAGCTGCTGATATCAACCTGAAAGCTATTGCCAGAATTGAAGACCTTGCGCGTGGTAAAACCCAGGTTATGTTTCCCGATGGGCGCAAGGTATCGGTATCGATACCGCCGGAGGCCAAAGATGGACAGGTGATACGGTTGAAAGGCCAGGGTGAAACCCATCCAGGTGCAGCACCTGGTGATGCGCTGATCACGCTTGTTCTTCGACAGGGTGGCAAATTTGAAAAACGCGGCAATGATCTGCGCGTTGAAGCTGAACTGCCTCTGTCGATAGCGGTAACGGGTGGTAAAATTACTGTTGATACGCTGGATGGCAAATTGTCACTTGGCGTACCTGCCTGGACCACAAGCGGAAAAATCTTTCGCGTCAAAGGCAAAGGGCTGCCAACCAAAGCCAAAGGTATGGGTGACTTGCTGGTGCGCGTAATTATTTCGTTGCCCAAGGAAAAAGATGCTGATTTGGCTGAATTGTTTGAAAAGCGGAAATAGATTGGCATCTGAAATTAAATGGGTGGGGCCCGCTTAAGCCCCACCCACCCTTTACCCTGCTGCTAGCCCAGCAAGTTGCAGGGTAAATATCTGTTATCGCCTTTTCCAGCCGGTAATCATTGAGCGCACCAGATTTTCGCGGTGCTCAAAGCTGGAATAAATGACCCCGACAATGTGAAGTGCAATCAGGATTAGAATTAGATTTGCTGAAATCTCGTGCAATTCTTCTATCCATTCCACTCCCCAATAGGTTTGCGATGTCATGGCAATGCCGGTGATCGTAATGACTACCAAAGATAATAGCAGCGCCAGGACCATTGCTCCGCCAGCGGGATTGTGCCCGATATATCGACGGGCCTTGCGGACCACGGTTTGGCGCAGGTATCGTAAGATACTCATTGGGCCATAGATAAAGTCGCTAAATCTTGCGTGTTTTGTACCGATAACGCCCCAGATAAATCGAAATAGCAGCAGGCCACCTATGGTGTAACCCGATACTTCATGAAGCCAGTCCCATTCATCTGCGGTAAGCCAGGCGACAACAAAACTTGCGACCAGCGACCAGTGGAACAGCCGAACGGCTATGTCCCACACCTTGACTTCAGGGGCCTTGATTTGAGGGGAGCCTTCTGCCGAACGTTCATTATGAACTGAACGGCCGGCAGAAGTAGTGGTTTCAATATTTGTCATTATCAATATTTATTTTTGACTCTGACAATCTCACCGGTGACCGGGTTCATGTAGAGTTCCACACGGTTACCATTGGAGTTTACTGCTTTGACTTCATAACAGTTGCCTTCGCGCTCAACTCCGCGCACGTTGTAGCCTTTCTGGCTTGCCTTGTCTGAGATTGCGCCAATGCTCATCCATTGACCGGTGGCAGCTCCACAATTTCTTTTGTAGTCATCGTCACTTGCAAATGCAGGAGTGGCCAGAGACATTGTCAGGGAGGCTGCTGTGAGTATAAGTAAGTTTTTCATCGGATTTCCTTTGTTTTGGTTGTTCGCCGCTTGTGCGATGAAACCAACATAGAGGAAGCGTAATTACAGAGACCTGATGCGAATTTTCAGCACCCTGTCATGTTGTTTGTGATAATAACTCCTTATGAATAAGCACCTCGCCACAATCTTTCCTGGAAAAAAACTGTATATTCTGTTTTTCCTGGCGTTCTTTGCCGCGTTTGCTGGAATTGTTTCAGCCAGCTTTTTTGTGATGGCTGATACCAAATCAAAACATGGGCGGATTTACGAACAGCAAAAATCCAAAGGTATATTGCCGCTGGAAGTTATTCTTGAAATTATGCGTGACAAAATTAAAGGTGAGATTATCGAAACAGAATTCGAATATGAAGACGGAATCCCAGTCTACGAATTCAAATATATCAGCAAACGCGGACGGGTGCGTGAGATGTATGTTGATGCTAAAACAGGGGTAATAATCAAGGACAAGCTGGACTAATGCGCATTTTATTTGTTGAAGATGATGCCAGAATCATACGCGATGTGGGCGAAACCCTGATTAACGCGGGCTATCTTGTGGATTATGAGAGTAATGGCGAGGAAGCCTGGTTTAAGGGTGATACCGAGGACTATGGCGCGGTGGTTCTTGACCTGGGCCTGCCGGGTATGGATGGCTTGACTGTTTTAAAAAAATGGCGCGAAAACGGCCGCACATTTCCTGTTCTTGTGCTCTCTGCACGTGGCACATGGGGGGAACGCGTGGAAGGCATTGACGCAGGCGCAGATGATTATCTGCCCAAGCCATTTGAAATGGATGAATTGCTGGCGCGACTAAGGGCAGTTGTTCGCCGTTCCACGGGCCATGCCACTCCGATTATTGAAGTGGGTGAAGTCAGGCTTGATCCACGCCAGAAGCGGGTGACGCTCAGGGGAGTACCAAAGACCCTAACCCCGCAGGAATACCGGCTGTTGTCATATCTTATGCACCATAGCGAGCGGGTGGTTTCTCAACAGGAACTTGCTGAACATCTGCAAGGTGAATATGATCAGCGCGAATCCAATGCGGTTGAGGTGCTGGTGGGGCGTTTGCGCCGCAAACTTGGTTCTAAACTGATTGAAACCCGCCGCGGATTTGGCTACGCAATTGCCAATGAACAGTCTTAAAAACCTCTCTTTAAAACGACGTTTCCTGATTTTGCAGGTATTGCTGATTGTTGCAGCGCTGGCAATCACGGGTTACGGGCTGATATTGCTGTTTGAAAGGCATGTGGAGCGCCGCATTAATGCTGAACTGGACACCTATCTCACACAGATTGCGGCCCGTGTCGGGTTTGATGAGGATGGCACACCGCATCTGGCGGCAAGAATAGCTGACCCCCGATTTGAGAAAATTTTCAGCGGCTTATATTGGCTTATTTACAATGAAACCTCGGATAAATCTTCACGTTCACGGTCACTTTGGGACAGCCAGATGCAATTGCCCGCTGATGTGCCGGAACTTGGCGTAATACACATTCATACGACCAGCGGTCCGCAAAATTCCAGCCTGCTGGTTCATGAACGCCGGTTGGTATTCAATGGTGTAAATGGTGAGCAGATTGCTCGACTGGCAGTGGCAATTGATCTGGTGGAATTGAAAAAAGCGGTGGCGCGATTTGCCAATGAGGTGACGTTGGCATTGATTGCACTTGGCTCGATTTTACTGCTGGCGGGCTGGATTCAGGTAACAATCGGTCTGCGACCTTTATCGTTTGTGCGTGATTCGATTGCAAATGTGCGTAACGGCAAAGCCACCAGGGTGGATTCCGATTTACCGCACGAAGTATCTCCGTTGGCAGAAGAAGTGAATTATCTACTGGAGGCGCAGGAAATCACCATTCAACGGGCCAAAAGCAGGGCAGATAACCTCGCTCACGGATTTAAAACACCGCTGACCGCGTTGATTTCGGATATCAGGCGACTGCGCGATAAGGGTGAGGTGGATATTGCCAATGATATCGAAGCAATTTCTCTGGTTTTCAGGCGACAGATAGAACGCGAACTGACAACCTCTCGCATTCGCCATACAAAAACGATGGCAAATATCAAAATACTCCCGATTATCAATCAAATTGTTGCAACACTGCAACGTACTCCCGATGGTGAGGGGAAAACTATTGAAGTCGACTGTAATGAGGATATCGTCGCCCAGATTGACAAGGATGATCTGGCGGAAATATTAGGAAATCTGCTTGAAAACTCACTCAAACACGCAGCAGACCAGGCTAAAATCACGGTAGTTGCCAGAGAAGATATTGCCTACTTCAAAATTGAAGACAATGGCAAGGGCATTTCGGGCGCACAACTGGAAATGGCCCAGGAACGCGGTGTGCGCCTTGACCAGTCAATTTCAGGATCAGGACTTGGATTGGCAATTGTCAACGATGTGCTGGATATTTACGGCCAGAAACTGGAACTGGGAAAATCGTCAATGGGTGGCCTGAAAGCAAGTTTTCAATTGCGCTCTCTGGCAATTTGAGCAAACCTCGAATTCCCTTCTCCCCTTGCCCAATTTACCCCATTGTGGCATAGGCTCCCTTCATACCATCCGGAGACATTTGCATGACTAACAATAGCGGACTAATGGCGGGGAAACGTGGCCTTGTTATGGGAGTTGCCAACAAGCGTTCTATTGCCTGGGGCATTGCCAGGGCGTGCGCGAATGCGGGTGCGGAACTGGCGCTTACCTGGCAGGGAGACGCGCTGAAGAAACGCGTTGAGCCACTTTGTGAGGAACTGGGTGGCTTGCTGGCCGGGCATTGTGATGTGAGTGAACCTGAAACGATCGATGCAGTATTTGCTAAACTGGAAAAAGAATGGGGCAGGCTGGATTTTCTGGTTCATGCCATTGGATTTTCCGACAAGGATGAATTGACCGGGCGTTATGTCGATACCAGCGCTGAAAATTTTCGCAAAACCATGGATATTTCAGTCTATTCGTTCACCGCTCTGGCGCAGCGGGCGGAAAAATTGATGCCCGATGGTGGTTCACTGCTGACCATGACCTATTATGGCGCTGAAAAGGTTATGCCGCATTATAACGTCATGGGTGTTGCCAAAGCCGCCCTTGAAGCCAGTGTGAAATACCTTGCGGTTGATCTTGGTCCGAAAAATATCCGCGTTAATGCGGTATCAGCCGGACCGATCAAAACCCTTGCCGCATCCGGTATCGGTGATTTTCGCTATATCCTGAAATGGAACGAATATAACTCACCGCTGCGCCGGACAGTAACGATTGATGAGGTTGGCCAGTCGGCGCTGTATTTACTGTCTGATATGTCGCGCGGTGTGACCGGCGAAGTCCATCATGTGGACTCAGGCTACCACACGGTTGGCATGAAAGCCGTCGATGCGCCGGATATTTCCGTCGTCAAAGACTGAACCGACAAATATTGCCATTTTTTTGAAAGCGAGCATTGTTATGACCACCAATCGTCAGGCCCTGTTGAAATCACGCCCGCACGGGCTTGTAACACCGGAAAATTTTGAATTTGTCGACACCCCGCTGGCAGAACCGGGCGAAGGCGAATTTCAGGTTAAAGTTGAGGCCATCTCGATTGACCCTGCCATGCGCGGCTGGATGGCTGAAGGCAAATCCTACATTCCCCCGGTTGGTCTGGGCGAGGTTATGCGTGCCTGTGCTGCCGGTCATGTGGTGAAATCCAATCACCCAAAATTTAAGACCGGTGATGCGGTATCCGGCATGTTCGGTGTGCAGCAATATATCAATTCAAATGGTGCCATGGTTGCCAAAGTTGATGAGAGCCAGGCATCGCTGGAGCGCTGGATTGCCGGTCTTGGCATGCCGGGAATGACCG
>JAKISV010000183.1 GCA_021648425.1 Rhizobiaceae bacterium | reverse complement strand
GCGGGGAGTTTTTCTCCCGCCGCAACGCGCAATTGCCATTCGACCAAATCAAACCCGGTGATCAATTCTGTGACCGGATGCTCCACCTGCAAGCGGGTATTCATTTCCATGAAAAAGAAACCGTCCGGCTTTAAGCCATCTGATCCATCGACAATAAATTCAACGGTCCCTGCCCCGCAATAGTCAACCGCTTTGGCTGCAGCCACTGCGGCGTTGCCCATGGCCAGGCGAACTTCGTCGGTCATCCCCGGTGCCGGTGCTTCCTCGATGACTTTCTGGTGGCGGCGTTGCAGTGAGCAGTCGCGCTCGAACAAATGTATGGCATTGCCATGGCTGTCACCGAATATCTGCATTTCGATGTGGCGCGGGTTGGTAATGAACTTTTCAATCAGAACCCGATCATCACCAAAAGAAGCCGACGCTTCGCGCAGGCACGAGACCAGAGCCTCGTCAAACTGGCCATGGGTATCAACTTTGCGCATGCCTTTGCCACCACCACCAGCGACTGCCTTGATCATAACCGGATAGCCAGTCTCGCGGGCCTTTTGTTTCAGGAAAGCGGCATCCTGATTGGCACCCTGATAGCCGGGCACTACCGGCACGCCGGCTTTTTCCATCAATACCTTCGCCGCATCTTTCAAACCCATAGCACGTATCGCATCAGCAGATGGCCCGATGAACACCAGCCCTGCTGCTTGCACCGCTTCAACAAATTCCGGGTTCTCCGACAAAAATCCGTAGCCCGGATGAATGGCCTGCGCCCCCGTCCGCTTAGCCGCATCGATAATTTTTCCAATATTAAGATAGCTTTCGCTTGCAGCGGCAACTCCGATATTCACCGCCTCATCCGCTTCACGCACATGCAAGGCATGCTCATCCACATCCGAATAAACAGCAACCGCTCGAATGCCCATATCACGCACCGTGCGCATAATGCGGCAGGCGATTTCACCACGATTGGCTATCAGAATTTTTTTGAACATCGGCGCTATCCTTCTTAATCTATCTAATGAGCTGCAATCGCTTCAATCTCCAGCAGCCAGTTTTCATCGAATATACCGGTAATAATTACCGTCAAAGCCGGGCTCAAATCTCCAAGAAATTCATCGCGCACTTCACGATTTTCAAGAGCGTATTTTCGCTCTGAAAGAAATATGGTAACTTTGACAATGTCATCTTTTGTCAATTCACATGCGTTGAGTTGGGCCTCAATATTCTCCCAAACCTGACGTGCCTGCGCTTTAAACGTTACGGGCAATTCACCTTCGCTTGTTTCAGGAATTTGCCCGCTGACAAATACCAGCCTTTCAAACGAGGAAATATCCACCGCTTGTGAATAGCCACCTGCCACGGCAGGAGCATTGCTGGCATTAATTTTTTTGCGTTTCATTCTGCCCTCACATCCGAAACAACCCGAACCGCGTTTCTTCAATCTGCACATTCAACGCTGCCGAAAGGCTCAAAGCCAGCACCTCCCGCGTCTTGCGCGGATCAATTATCCCGTCATCCCACAATCTTGCAGAAGCATAAAGCGGGTGCGATTGTTCTTCAAACATGTCCAGCGTTGGTTGCTTGAATGCAACCTCTTCTTTCTCGCTCCACTTACCACCATCACGCTCAATGCCATCGCGTTTCACCGTGGCCAGCACGCCCGCCGCCTGCTCACCACCCATTACTGAAATGCGTGAATTAGGCCAGCTCCATAAGAAACGTGGCGAATAGGCCCGTCCGCACATGCCATAATTGCCAGCCCCGAATGAGCCGCCAATAATCATCGTGATTTTGGGCACTTTGCTGGTTGCCACTGCGCTCACCAGTTTGGCCCCATCTTTGGCGATGCCACCGGCCTCATATTTTTGCCCCACCATAAAGCCGGTAATATTCTGCAAAAACACCAGAGGAATTTTGCGCTGGGAACACAGTTGAACAAAATGCGTGGCCTTAAGTGAGCTTTCAGAAAACAGCACGCCATTATTGGCAATAATCCCCACCGGCATGCCCTCAACATGGGCAAAACCACACACCAGCGTCGGGCCGTAGCGCGCCTTGAATTCATCAAACCGCGAACCATCCACCACCCGGGCAATCACTTCGCGCACATCATAAGGCGTGCGCAAATCACCAGGCACCACCCCCAATATCTCTTCGGGATCATAGGCGGGTTCTTCTGGTTCCTGCATTTGCAGTTGTTGGGGTTTTATTCCATTGAGATTGGCCACCGCGCGCCGCGCCAATGCCAGGGCATGTTTATCATCGCGAGCCAGATGGTCGGCCACGCCCGATAATCGCGTATGCACATCTCCACCCCCCAGTTCTTCAGCACTTACCACCTCGCCTGTTGCCGCTTTCACCAGGGGCGGGCCAGCCAGAAAAATAGTGCCCTGCTCCCTGACAATAATCGCCTCATCACTCATTGCCGGCACATAAGCCCCCCCTGCCGTACATGATCCCATCACCACCGCAATCTGGCCAATACCCTTAGCCGACATATTCGCCTGATTATAAAATATCCGGCCGAAATGTTCACGGTCAGGAAATACCTCATCCTGATTGGGCAGATTTGCCCCACCTGAATCCACCAGATAGACACAGGGCAGACGGTTTTGTTCGGCAATTTCCTGCGCGCGCAAATGTTTCTTGACGCTCATCGGAAAATAAGTGCCACCCTTGACCGTCGCGTCATTGGCAACAACCATTACTTCACGACCTTCAACCTGGCCTATCCCTGCAATCACCCCGGCCGACGGCGCAACATCACCATAAAGCCCGTGGGCTGCAAACATGCCGACTTCCAGAAACGGTGAGCCGGGATCAAGCAACCGCTCAATGCGTTCACGCGGTAAAATCTTCCCCCGCGAAACATGCCGCGCCCGTGACTTTTCCCCGCCACCACTTCGAGCAGCTTGTGCCGCCTCACCCACCACATCAAGGGCAGCAAGGTTGGCAGCAAGGTTATTTTGAAAATCAGTTGAACTTGTAGATATAGAAGACTTAATTTGGCTCATCGAGAATCCAGTTATATCTTTGAAAACAAAATCGCCCGACTTTCTCACAATGGCGATAAGGTGGCAATTGCCAGGACTACATAAAAAAGGGCGGCATCACTGCCGCCCAATTCTTTAATGGCTATTTCAATCACTCATCAATTGTTGCAAGCAACTTCCAGGAACCACCTTGTACCTGTGACATAAACACGGTGGAGGTGCCCTGGTGGTCGCCAGGTCCCATTTTCACCTTGTTGCCCAGGATGACATCTTCGTAGTCCAGGGATTCCATGGCAGCAAGAAAGCTTTCATGGGTAAGGTCCTTACCCGCTGCTTCAAGTGCACGAACAATCTGTTCTGCAGCACTGCGTCCCAGCATGGCGCCTGTACCCATCAGTTTTTCACCAGCAGCCTCGGTAAACGCCTTGACCCAGCCGCTAACAACCGGATCACTCATACGTGCTTCAATATCCTGCCAACCCGAGGCGGCATAATAACCATCGGCAATTTTGCCCTCTCCCGCTTTAGCAATTACCGTGTGAAATGATGCTGATGAACCCATGAATTTCATATCAGAAAGGCCCATTTTCTTGGCAGTACCCAGCACTGTCAGAGTTTGACGAACACCAAGGGCTGTTGCAACCAGATTACAACCCGCCGCTTTCAACTTGGACAATGCTCCAACAAAATCGCCATCATCACCCTTGTGGGCAGTTTCAGCGCCATATTTTATCCCGGCCGCTTCCGCTCCCGCCTTCGTGCCTTCCTGAACATCTTTGCCAAAGTCATTTCCCAGGTACATTGAACAAACTACTGTAGACCCTTGTTCTTTGGCCATATATTCAACTCCGGTTTTCATCATGTCGACATAGAATGCCTGACCGGTAAAATGCAGCTTCAAAGGCTCATTCAACATCTGGCCTGATGCTGACAATGGCATGATATTTGGAATGCCTTTTGGATCCTGTACTTTGAAAGCAGCAAGATTGTGCGGCGTCCCAAGCGACATAAACATGGCAAAAGCCTTGTCCTTATTGACCAGCTTGTTTACTGCCGGTCCGACTTTTGAAACATTGTAGCCATGGTCTTCAACCACGTATCTGATTTTGCGACCGTTAACGCCTCCCTTGGCGTTAATTTCAGCAAAATAATGTTCTGCTGCTTTAATTGCCGGCACGGAAAAAGCCGTGAAAGGTCCAGACAAATCATGCAGTCCTCCCAGTACGATTTCAGTATCGCTCACGCCCTGGCTTTGGCCAGCCAGCGATGGTGAAGCCACCAGCGCAGTTGACAAGGCAAAAGCCAGTCCTGCTGATTTCAGAAATTTTTTCATTTGGTATTCCTCCCTTTAGGTATCTGATTTGAAGTTACTTCTTCACGAGCCATACATGGCATCGATCAGATGTTTGTGTTTGCTTTCAACAAAACCCCGCTTGAGTTTCATCGTCGGCGTCAGTTCCTCGTCTTCCGCAGTCAATAGAATATTGATCAAACGGAAATCCTTGATTTGCTCCACCCGGGCAAATTCCTTGTTTGCTTTATCCACTTGCTTTTGTATCAGTTCCACCACCTCAGGTGCAGCACAAAGTGATGCAAAGTCTGAAAATGGTATTTGTTTTTCCTGGGCAAAATTCTCAACATTTTCCTGGTCAATCATCACCAGAGCAGTCAGATATTTTCGCCTGTCACCTATGATAACCGCATCCGAGACATAAGGCGAGAATTTTAACGCGCTTTCTATCTCAGCCGGTGTGATATTCTTGCCGCCCGCCGTAATAATAATATCTTTGATACGGCCGGTAATCGTGAAAAATCCCTCATTATCCACCCGCCCCACATCACCGGTTTTGAGCCAGCCATCGGCTGTCATTGTATCCGCAGTTTTTTTCGGATCCCCCCAATAGCCTTTGAATACGTGCGGTCCGCGCAATTGAATTTCACCGTCCTTTGAGATCCTTGTTTGGGACCCCGGCAATGTAAAGCCGATGGTTCCAATTTTGTTTCGCCCCGGCACGTTAACGGTTGCAACACCAGAACACTCCGTTTGACCAAAACCCTCAAACAACGGCACCCCTATCGACCAGAACCATTCCAGCAACTACGGCGAAACCGGCCCAGCACCGTGTGTGCCCCGCCGGATGCGATCCATCCCTATCATGCGCCGCAGA
>JAKISV010000182.1 GCA_021648425.1 Rhizobiaceae bacterium | reverse complement strand
AACCATAATTCCCGATTTTGTGAATATTGTGGGATCGAGTTGTTTGACCTGATTTAAAAGACGCAGTGAATGAAAATAACGGGCACCAGGGCGGACAGAAGCATAAAGGCGCGGTACTGTTTCTAAGTTGTGGTTATAGACATCTGGTTTTGCAGCAACAACGATTTCAAGAGCGCCCTCTTTGCGCAAAAAATCAGGGGTCAATACTTCAATCGTGGTCCTGGGAGACGCGGCACGAATGGCAGCAATTACATTGGCAAAATGCCGGGCGCCGCCATCGGCAAGATCATCACGATCAACCGAAGTAATCACCACATGATTAAGTCCGAGCTTTTCCACTGCAATCGCGACATTTTCAGCCTCCGCTTCAACAACAGGCTCAGGCCTGCCGGTTCGCACATTGCAAAAAGCGCAGGCGCGGGTGCAGGTATCGCCCATGATCATCATGGTTGCATGTTTTTTTGACCAGCACTCGCCAATATTGGGGCAACCTGCTTCTTCGCAAACGGTGACAAGGCCGTTTTCTTTGACGATTTTTCGCGTTTCTTCATAAACTCTGGAGCCACCGGCCTTCACCCTGATCCAGGAAGGCTTACGAAGAATTTCGCTATCGGCATTCTTTTGTTTTTCAGGATGGCGGGGGCGTTTTACCGTATCAAGAATTGTTACCATGGCAGAATATTCCGTCTAACTTTCGTTACTGTTATTCATTCGCTTCACTCCGGTGCGAAAAATCAATGCAATAGCGGCAGCAATTAATCCAAAGACAATGCCCAATACACCGCTCGACCGCAAGGAGGCGATAATCCCGTCCATGCCCTCGGCACTTTCGCCATTTGGCCCAAAAGGTATATGCACCGCAGTAGGGTTCATTAGATTGAGCGTACCCACAAACAGGCCGAACAATAGCACTACGCCAAATATTACTAAAAACGCCTTCAAGGGTCCGGGCATCAAATGATTCCGTGTGTTCGAATGTTGCTCTAAGTCTGTCAATTACATATGCATAACACGCCCATAGGCATCAAGCACGCTTTCGTGCATCATTTCAGACAGGGTGGGATGTGCAAAAATTGTATGCATCAGATCTTCTTCTGTGGTTTCCAGGCCCATCGCCACGACAAAGCCCTGAATAAGTTCTGTCACTTCCGCACCCACCATATGGGCGCCAAGTAATTGCCCGGTTTTGGCGTCAAAGATTGTCTTGATCAAACCGTCTTCTTCTCCCAGTGCAATTGCCTTGCCGTTACCCATAAACGGGAAACGCCCGACTTTGATATCATAGCCCGCATCTTTTGCTGCTTTTTCGTTCAGGCCGACCGATGCCACCTGCGGACTACAATAAGTGCAGCCCGGAATTTTGTTCCTATCCATTGGATGCACATCAAGCCCTGCGATCTTCTCCACACATAATACGCCCTCATGGGCAGCTTTATGTGCCAGCATCGGCGCGCCGGCCACATCACCAATGGCAAAAACACCCGCAACACTGCTGCGGCTGAATTCATCAATGACCACACATCCGCGTTGCGTTTTAACACCCAGCGCTTCCAGCCCGAGATTTTCGATATTGCCCTGAACACCAACAGCAGAAATCAGCACATCCGCTGCAATCTTTTGCGAACTGCCATCTCCCATCTCAACGTGAGCGACAATGCCATCTTTGGTTTTATCCACTTTGCCAACTTTGGCGCCGGTATGAATTTTTAATCCGAGTTTTTCAAGTTGCTTTCGGGCATTCAATGAAATTTCCTCATCCTCAACCGGCATGATGTTATCCATCAATTCCACAACGCTGACATCTGTACCCATGGCGTTATAGAACGAGGCGAACTCGATGCCGATGGCGCCCGAGCCCATCACGACCATGGTTTTGGGCATGGTTTTTGGCACCATGGCGTCAAAATAGGTCCATATTTTTTCACCATCAGGTTCAATACCGGGTAAAGCACGCGGGCGTGCACCTGTGGCGATGATAATGTTTTTGGCTTTGTAACTGCCCTCGCCCAACACTTCTTTTGGTACAGGGTTTTGTGGCTCAACAGGCTTGGCTGCAGGTGCACTTACTGATACTTCACCGGCTGACAGCAGCTTGGCCTCACCCCAGATTACGTCAACCTTATTCTTCTTCATCAAATGGCCAATACCGCCATTGAGACGACGCGAAACCCTGCGCGAGCGCTTAACCACATCTGCAATATCAAAATCAACGCCCTCAGCCTTTAACCCATAGGCTTTAGCATTTTGCATCTGGTGGTAGATTTCTGATGAACGCAGCAGTGCCTTGGTGGGGATACAGCCCCAGTTTAGGCAGATACCGCCCAGATGCTCACGCTCTATAATTGCGGTTTTCAAGCCAAGCTGCGCGGCACGGATGGCTGCCACATATCCGCCGGGGCCGGAGCCAATGATGATTACGTCATAGAGTTTCGACATGGTAGTTTTCCTTAATTTACCGGCGCGATGAGCAGCAGCCAGTATTTTGTATTATTGCTCTTGGCGAAAGGCACAAATTCACGGCGGTCTTTTTCCATCATGCCACGCGAGGCATATAGCGATAAAGCATCCGTGTTAGTATCTTCTGCCACCAGACTTAGTCGGGCTGCGCCAGCCTTTTTTGCCCGGCTGAAACAATCATCCAGCAGCGTTGCCCCCACACCCCTCCTTCGCGCTGAAGAATAGACTGCCAGATTGTCCAACCACCAGTCACCCATACAAAGTGAAAACAGCTCAAAGACCGGTTTGATAACCGGGTCTTTTGATTTTTCCGGCACAGCTTCATCGCCTTTTGTCAGATAACTTACGCAAACACCGGCTGCCACACCATTTATCCGCGCCATAACAGCATTTTTATATCCAAAGGAAGCGTTTTCATCACCCATGCGCTGCCTGCCCCATTCATAGGCATCACCGGCCTCACCGCGCCCGACTGCCTTTTGCCAGTACCAGTGCGACAGGCCGTGGCTGGCGATATTATCAAGGATTGCTAAATCAGCGACATCGCTTGGACCAGCTTTTTCCAGTGTTATAATATTGCTCATTTTACGTGCTATCTCTAAACTGCATTAACAACATTGAAAGTAATACCCATGGTCGATTTCATACTGTCATTCATCTCGGTTTCGAATATTCTCGAACTGCCCTGGATAGTTAAAGGCCCGGGTTTTGCTATCCTGGCACTGCTTGCCTATCGCGCCTTGCGTTCATTACTCTCTCTGAAACCGTTCAAACTGATAAGCAGCCTGGTCATGTTATTTATAGTGGCGTTTGTACTTTCCCGATTTGGCAATGCGATTGTTTTGCTGATAGAAAACCCTTCTGAGCAAGAGCAAACATTATTGTTACAAATACTTATCTCATTTTCCTAAACCAACATACTAACTGGTGATTCGATATACCCTTTGAATGCACCCAATAGCTGCGCACCCAAAACACCATCTACCGCACGATGATCTGTCGACAAAGTCGCTGACATCATTGTCGCCATAACAATCTCACCATCACGCACAACAGCGCGTTTTTCACCCGCACCCACCGCCAGAATGGTTGCCTGTGGCGGATTGATTACAGCAGAGAATTCGCGAATTCCAAACATGCCCAGATTTGAAACAGCTGTTGAGCCCCCCTGATATTCCTGGGGCATCAGTTTTCTGGTTCTGGCACGCCCTGCCAGGTCTTTCATTTCGTTGGCAATTGACGACAATGATTTTTGTTCCGCTTTTCGCACAATGGGCGTAATCAACCCACCTGGAATGGATACCGCTACTCCCACATCGCAATATTTGTGAACAACCATATTACTTTCAGTCCATGAAACATTGGCATCCGGCACATCACGCAATGCAAGAGCCAGGGCCTTGATAATCATGTCATTGACGGAGATTTTATAGGCAGGAGTATCATTTTCCACTGGTGCTGCCGTATTCATCTGGGAGCGGATTTCCAGCAGAGCATCTATTTCGCATTCAACGGTCAGATAGAAATGGGGTATGGTCTGCTTTGATTGCACCAGGCGGCGCGCAATGACTTTGCGCAAATTGTCGTGAGGCACGAGATCGTAGGACCCCTCCTCAAACATTTTCATTGTTTGCTCATCTGACGGGGCAATTGACGCAGCGGCGGCAGTTGCCACCGGCGTTGCAGCAACATTTTCCACATCGCGTTTCACAATACGCCCGTGGGGGCCGGTGCCTTTGATTGTTGACAGGTCAACACCGGAACTTTTTGCGATCCGTCGCGCTAAAGGTGAGGCGAACAGGCGCTTTTCGTCGCTCTTCTGCTCGCTTTTCCCAATTTCAGGGTTCACAATCTTTTCCGAAGGTGTTGGTGCTGCAGTCTCTTCTTTAGAGGGGGAAACCTCTTTTTTTGCAGGTGCTGCCACCTCTGTTACCGGAGCCTTAGCAATCTTGCCTGCATCTTCACCTTCTTCAGCCAGCACAGCAATTACAGCATTCACTTTGACGCCTTCTGTGCCCGCATCAACAACCAGTTTTGCTACTACTCCCTCATCAACGGCCTCAACTTCCATCGTCGCTTTATCCGTCTCAATCTCGGCAATCACATCGCCGGCGGAAACACTATCTCCCTCTTTCACCAGCCACTTGGAAAGATTGCCCTCTTCCATAGTCGGTGAAAGTGCTGGCATGGTAATGTTGATAGCCATTGGGCCTAAACTCCGGTTTGGTTTTTGTGCAATTCGCTATACTGGCCATCGCCCAGCATCAGCGCTGCGGTAATATGTATTTTGCCGTCATCGGCGGGTATGACATTTGCCAGATGGGTAAGCCTTTTGCCTTCTTCCACTGCCTTGATAATCAGTTCTTCGTCGCTGAATTGGCGTTTATACAATGCCTCAATCGCTTCGCGCGAGATTTCGACTATCGCTTTCCTTCCATCAACCAAAACTGTGTTGGCCAATTTGTCGAAGCGCACGGTTTTGAAATCGAGACGTTCCAGCATGACAATTACCGATAGCTCACCGATTTCACGGCCTCCACTACTTCCTCAACCGTGGGAAGCGCCAGTTTTTCCAGATTAGCTGCATAGGGCATAGGCACGTCCTTGCCGCAAAGGGTAATTATCGGGGCATCAAGCCAGTCAAAGGCCAGTTGCATCACCTGGCTGGCAATATGAGAACCGACTGAAGATTGCGGGAAGCCCTCCTCCACCGTCCCCAGGCGGCCAGTTTTGCGAACCGATTC
>JAKISV010000181.1 GCA_021648425.1 Rhizobiaceae bacterium | reverse complement strand
ATACCTGACTGATAATATTTGGCAACTGCGAGGAACCAAATAATTCTCAACCCACCATGCGTTTGCCCGAACCACTTCCAGACTGTTTGGCAATCTTGGTGAATTTTTTTACTACCATGTTGCGTTTCAGTTTTGAGATGTGGTCGATGAACAAAACACCATCCAGGTGGTCAATTTCGTGCTGGATGCAGGTGGCGAGGATTTTATCAGCATCCATGATCTGCTCTTTGCCTTTACGGTCGAGATATTTCACCTTGCAAAAAGACGGGCGTTCAACATCGGCATAATAATCGGGTATCGACAGACAGCCTTCTTCATAGATAGAGCGTTCATCGGAGCGATTCAGAATTTCGGGATTAATCAAAAAAATCGGATCAGGTTCCGGGGCTTCTTCTTCATCATCTTCGTGCCCGTCTTCGTCGCTATTTTTTCGAGGTGAAACATCAAGGGTGATTACTCGCAGTGGTATGCCCACCTGGATAGCTGCCAGACCAATGCCCGGGGCGTCGTACATAGTCTCGAGCATGTCGTCGAGCAGCGTTTGCAATTCATCATCAAAACGCGCAACCGACCTGGAGACCTGTCGTAATATTGGATCGGGGATGTTGATTATCTGCTTTATACTCATTGGGACTGACTGTTGATTGTTGATTGGGGATTTTGTTATCGTAGCACGACATATGGAATGCGTACCGTGACGTCAAGATGGCAAGTCGATGTGAGCAATTTATTCCCGTTTTGTTCTTATCATAAGGAACAGAATCGTGTAACAGGTTGGCATGGAAACTCTTGTGATAGATTTTGGCGCTGTTTTGGAACAAACTGTGATGCAGTTTGGCAACCGGCCGATTAGCGTTGGTGAAATTGCTGCTGTGGTTGCCGGACTGATACTGGTACTGATAATCTGGCGGATGATTGCCACCTGGCAAAACGCCAAACGGCGTGCTGCCAATGAAGCGGCGGCAATTGAACGTGCCCGTGAAGCCGAAGCGCGTATGGCGGAACTTGTCGCCAGTCAGAACGAACTCACCGGGCGCATGCAAACGATGAGTGAAATATTCTCCACCCGCCAGGGCGACATGATGCGCTCGGTCAATGAGCGGCTGGAAAGCATGGGCGGGCGCATTGGCCAGTCGATCACGCAAACCACCAAAAATACCCAGGAAAGCCTGAGCAAGCTGCAGGAAAGGCTGGCGGTGATTGACAATGCGCAAAATAATATTGTGGCTTTGTCCAGCCAGGTGGTGGAATTGCAGCATATTTTGAGCAACAAACAAACCCGAGGTGCGTTTGGCGAAGGGCGCATGCAGGCCATTGTGCAGGACGGGCTGCCGAAGGGGGCCTATCAGTTTCAGGCGACGCTCAGTAATTCCTGCCGCCCGGACTGCCTGATTTTCATGCCAAACGATACGCCCTCGCTGGTGATTGATGCTAAATTTCCCCTTGAAGCGTGGAATGCAATTCGCAGTGCAAAAGAACCCGAATTGATGAAGGTTGCGGCAACGCAATTTCGCAGGGATGTTGAGGTTCATATTAAGGCGATATCTGAAAAGTATCTGATCGCGGGTGAAACCCAGGACACTGCGTTTATGTTTGTGCCATCAGAATCTGTGTTTGCGGAAATCCATGAAAATTTCGAAGCACTTGTGCAAAAGGCGCTTCGTGCCCGGGTGATTATTGTTTCTCCATCGCTGTTGATGTTGTCGATACAGGTAATTCAATCGGTGTTGAAAGACACCAGAATGCGTGAACAGGCTCATCTTATTCAAGGTGAGATCATCCGGTTGATGGAAGATGTCAGCCGTATGGATGAGCGGGTGCGTAAGCTCGATACGCATTTCAGGCAGGCTCAGAAAGATGTGGAAATGATTTTGACTTCATCGGACAAAGTGAACAAACGCGGCACCAGAATTGTTGACCTTGATTTTGAGGAAACGAAAAATATTGAGGTGGAAAAGGTGAAGTTGAAGGCGGTGGAGTGATTATGTTTAAAATCCACTCCGGCTTTTGATTGCGGCTGCCAGGGTTCCTTCATCCAGGTAATCCAGTTCCCCCCCCACCGGCACACCATGGGCCAGACGGGTTATTTTGACTTCCAGTCCTTCCAGTTGATCGGTGATATAATGGGCAGTGGTTTGGCCCTCAACGGTGGCATTAACGGCGATGATGACTTCTTTGACCGGGATTGTCGCATTGTCTATCCGGTCGACCAGGCTGGCGATTGCCAGATCTTCAGGGCCGATGCCGTCGAGTGGAGAAAGCACGCCGCCCAGAACGTGGTAGGTTGCGTTGATCACTGCAGCGCGTTCGAGCGCCCACAGGTCAGCTACATCTTCAATGACAACAATAGTAGAATTGTCGCGGCGCGGGTCTGTGCATAATGTGCAGGGTGAAGTGGTATCAACATTGCCACAGGTTTCGCAGACACGAACCTTTTCAACGGCCTGCGCCATTGCTGCTGAAAGCGGAATTAACAGGTTTTCCTTTTTTTTGATCAAGTGAAGCGCTGCGCGGCGGGCGGAACGCGGGCCAAGGCCCGGCAGCTTGGCAAGCAGTTGGATCAGGCGTTCAATTTCGGGGCCGGTGACGGATTTAGACATGAGATAATTTCAACGAACGTTACCCGAACGGCAGTTTCATGCCTGGCGGAATGGGCAGACCGGCGGTGAGTTCTGCGGTTTTTTGGGCGGTGACTTCTTCGACTTTTGATTTGGCCTGATTGTGGGCAGCGATGATCAGGTCTTCGAGAATTTCCACTTCTTCTTCCTTGAACATGGACGGATCGATGGTAACCCCCCGCAATTCACCTTTGCCATTCAGGGTGACTTTGACCATGCCCCCGGCTGCAATACCTTCGGCTTCAAGGGTTGCCAGCTCCTCCTGCATTGTTTGCATCTTGGATTGCATTTCCTTGGCCTGTTTCATCAGGCCCATAATATCTTTCATATCGATACTCCATTGAAGGATTAGAATTTATCTTGCAAATGGGACTATTCAAAGAAATCGTCAAGGTCCTGGCTGGGGGCCTCTTCAATATCTGATTGGGGTTCTGCCTCGCTGCGTATGCGAACATCAATTACTTTTGCGCCGGGAAACTTCGCAAGTATTGCCTCAACAGCGGGGTCAGCACTGGCGGCATCAAACCGGCTTTTTTCTTCAGCCTGATCTGTTTCCTCCAGGCTTGGTTCACCGCGCTCGCGGCTGATGATGAGGTTCCAGCGTTTGCCGGTCCATTGTTTCAACTTGCGTTGAAGATCATTGATAAACGATGGTGGCGGGTTACCGGCAATCGAAAATTCCATGCGACCGTCTTCAAATTTAACCAGACGCACATAGCGGCGCAGGCGGGATTTGGTCTGCAAATCACGTTTATCTTCCGCCAGAAATATCAGATCTTCAAACCGTTCAAGATTTAGTTGTGTGACGTCTGAGGGAATTGATTGGGGTGCGGGGGTATTGGAAACAATTTCAAGTTTTGGTGCCAGTTGCGGGCCGTTGGTGCCGGTCATGCGGGGTGCATCGTGTGATGAAACCTGCTGAATACTGCGCGAAGATTGAGAAGAGCCTGCTTGTGTACCTGGCCCCGGTGCGGCAGTGGCAGTTCGCGACCCGGTAGTGGCGGCAGAATTTTCACTGTCATTATCAAGCGAACGAATGACTTCATCGGGTGTTGGCAGGGTTGCGGCGTGAGCGAGACGCACCAGCACCATGTCGGCAGCCATCAGTGGGCGCTGGGAAGCCGCTACTTCTTCGATTCCCTTAAGCAGGATTTGCCAGGAGCGACCCAACACGCGCACGGAAAGCGAATTTGCAAACTCGGCACCCTTCTTACTTTCAGTTTCTGAAATGGCAGGGTCATTGGCAGCCTGTGGTACATATTTGAGGCGGGTAACAAAATGGATAAAATCGGCCAGATCGCTCAATACCATCACCGGTTCGGCACCAACATCATACTGGTGACGCAACTCCTCAAGGCAGGCGGCGATGTCGCCTTTCATCAACTGTTCAAACAGATCGATAATGCGTGCGCGGTCGGCCAGGCCAAGCATTGCACGCACATTTTCACCTTCAATGTTGCCCGATGCATGGGCAATTGCCTGATCAAGCAAGGACAATGCATCGCGCACAGAACCTTCCGATGCGCGCACGATCATTGACAGGGCGGCGCTGTCGATTTCCACATCTTCTTTTTTGGTAATGGCGAGCAGGTGAGTTGCCATGACGTCAGAAGATATGCGGCGCAGATCAAATCGCTGGCAGCGCGACAGGACGGTTATCGGCACTTTTCTGATTTCGGTGGTGGCAAAAATGAACTTCAGATGTTCGGGCGGTTCTTCCAGGGTTTTGAGCAAACCGTTAAAAGCATTGCGCGAAAGCATGTGGACTTCATCGATAATGTAGACTTTGTAACGCGCAGAGACAGGTTTGTACTGGGCTGATTCAATCAGGCTTCTGATATCATCAATACCGGTATGGGAAGCGGCATCCATTTCGATGATGTCGAGATGATTGCCATCTATAATGGCCTGACAGTTTTCTCCCATCGTGCTCAGATCAATGGTGGGCTGGTCAATTTTGTCTGTTTTGAAATTCAGAGCGCGGGCCAGAATTCTGGCGGTGGTGGTTTTGCCGACACCGCGAACACCGGTCAGCATATAGGCCTGGGCGATGCGGCCGGTCTCAAAAGCATTTGACAAAGTGCGAACCATCGGCTCCTGGCCAATGAGGTCATCAAAATTCTGTGGGCGATATTTTCGCGCCAAAACGCGGTAATTGCCGTTTGATGATTTATCTTCGCCGGATTTTGTCATGGGGCCGATTATACCGGGTTTTGTAAATACGGGAACAGGCAAGTTTGCGATTGGGCCGACTTGCGGGCAAAACCCACAATTATTATTGTTTTGGGAATTAGGTGGAAGGCTGGCTTAAGGCGACCCGCGCCGAATCTCGTTGGGGCTGCTTCCTTCCGGATCTGACCCGGTTGGCGAGGAGCACGTCCACCACCAACCTTCCATGGATACATATCTGGTATTGTAAGCAAAATTGCAAGCGGTAGAATTTAAACAGACATTTAATAGGGGACAGTAACCGATTAAATTGAAATTAATCGGTTACTGTCCCCTATTAAATGCACCAGGTCGTTCACTCGATGCATCCCAGCACCAGCGTCATACGTATTAAGTGCAAAATTGCGGGGCTTCAAACAACAACATAACGCAGTATTGCT
>JAKISV010000180.1 GCA_021648425.1 Rhizobiaceae bacterium | reverse complement strand
ATTCTGATCAACAATGCCGGAATTTTACGCGATCGTTCTTTTGGAAAAATGAGTGAAGAAGAATGGAATAGTGTCGTTGATGTCCATCTTGGCGGGGCCGCCAATTGTTCACTGGCCGTGTGGAACATCATGAAAGAACAAAACTATGGTCGCATTTTGATGACCACTTCAACGTCCGGCATCTATGGAAATTTTGGTCAAACCAACTATGGCGCCGCAAAAATGGGCGTAATCGGCATGATGAATACGCTGTGTATTGAAGGTGCAAGAAACAATATTCTGGTCAATTGCCTGGCACCTACGGCCGCTACCCGCATGACCGAAGATATAATGAATGATGATGCATTTTTAGCGCTTGTACCGCAAAAAGTCACACCTGCTGCTATGTTTCTGGTTAGTAAAACGGCCCCAAACCGCACCATTATGATGGCTGGTGCAGGGGTGTTTGCAACCCTTGAAATCAGAGAAAGCCAAGGTTGTTTCATTGCCGATGACAAATGCGATGTTGATGGAGTAGCTGAGAAATTTTCAGAAATTTCCGACATGAGCAATGCCAGTCTATTCACCAACGGCAACGAACATATTTCCAAAATTCTGTCGATGCTAAATTCTAAAAAGTCACCGTCACCGTGACCGTATCGGTATAAGTACCAGCTGCCGGTGTTGCCTGAGCTGGCACACGGGCAAATATCGCAATTGCCTGTAATGTACCAGTGCCGGTGGCTGACAAAGTATCTGTACCTACGGTATTTCCCCAATTGGTGGTGTGACCACCGTCTTGCGATAAAGTGTAGTCAATTGTGTCTGAACCACTATCCATTTTGCGGGTGGCGGTTGTACCGCCGGGCGTTGTGCCTTCATTTAAGCCGACATCAAAACTGGACCCGCTGGTACAATTGACCAGAAGAACGCTGGCGCTATCCACATTGGTGGCAAGTACGCCATGGATGCCAAAATCCAAATTGGTTGCGGCAATAATATTGCAACTATTCTGGATAATTATTTGAGAAGTAAAACTGGTGGTGGTGGTAGCTGCATTCACCAGCACCATTGAACCCGCCAACAACAAACCTGAAACAGGGACAATTCCCCGTAAACCAAAATATCCACCCATTTCCGCCTCCAGTAAAATTAACGCGGATGCAAATTAACGCATCAAAACACTCGTTACCCTTATTTTGTTTTTTGGCCGAGTGCCGCAAACCCCGTTTTGAAATTTCTTATCCTGCAATAAGCAACTTCGAGTGACACCATTGCACAAACAAATAAATGTCACTTGAAAATTGTCACTAGAGTTTTAATCAAATGCTGGAGTTGTATCAGGTTGAAACTGCGAAAACAGCACCGCGCCCAGTACCAGAACAATTCCAATGGCGTGTTGCGGGTTGATAATTTCATTCAAAATCAATACCGAGAGGACTATTGTCACCACCGGTTCCAGGTTCATAATCATAGCCGCACGCACTGAACCAGCCATTTGCACCGCCCTGAACATGGTAAAAAATGCCGCGGCAAAACAGGCCAGCATTAATCCAAGATAGATTAAGCCCCCCTCACCTTTGGGCATTGAGAAATCCTGATAGAATAATAAATAGCCACCAAACACTATGAAACTGACACAAAACATTCTGAATGTTATTTGTTCAGGATCAACCGCACCAAGTTTATGATTGTTCCATACCAAGGTCACCGCAGCACTGACAGCAGCCAGCAAAGCGAGTAGGATTCCCGCCATGGTGATGTCATCTCCCGCAGCATCCAATGACAAGGCTAATCCAAACAAAGCAACAAGCAGCAGTATAATTGTCATTGTTGCAGGAAAGCGGCGATTAACAAATGCATCAAACAGTGTGGTCAGCAATGGAAACAGATACAATACCAGTACAACAACGCTGGCAGGCGCAATTTCAAGAGCTGTCAACAATCCAAAACCGGCGAACATAAACAACAGTCCGGAGATCATACAATTAATCTCATCGCGCCACGACAATCGCCTTAAACGACCGGTGACAATCAGCACGAAACCGATCACCACAATGGTCGCAAACGCGCGCAACATCAGCACAGTTGGTGGATTTCCCCCAGCACCATAAACCACCGGGGCTGCGATATTTGTAAAAGCCAGCGCAATTGCAGAAAAAGCCGCAAGCCACGCTCCGGTCGATATTGATTGGGCATTGGAATATTTGTCAGACATTGGCCTACCTGAAAATTTCATGTCCCATCAGGGCGTATCAGGCAGTTCTTTTTTGACGGTTTGATCCGCTGATTGAACAGCCTGTGCTGCGGCGGCACTGATGGCATTTTTTCCGTTTTCATCAAGTTCTTTACCATTGTTAAGCCCCGGTACATTAACGCGCACCTCACGTCGGGCAAACTCAATGCCATTGTCCTCAAGTTTACGTTGTACGCGGGCATAAACATCTTTTCGCATTATCCACTGGGTACCTGGTTTAGCCATAAATTTACCTCGAATGACAATGCCGACATCATCCACATCGTACACACCTTGAGATTTGAACGACTGGATGATGTTATCGGCATATTCTGCATCCATCATTTCCTTGCCTATTTCTTTAAACAGTTTCTTGATTTTTTGCGGGTCAGTTCCAAATGGCAGGGTCCACTTTAACTTCATTATCACCCAGTCACGCGATAAATTGGTTACCTTTGGAATTTCTCCAAATGGTATCGTATGTATTGGTCCATTGTGATGGCGAAGCTGCAATGAGCGTAACGAAATTTTTTCAACGGTGCCAACTGTCTCATTGATATTCAAATATTCACCAACGCGAAACGCGTCCTCAACCAGAAAAAACAGTCCCGAAACAATGTCTTTTACCAGTGACTGGGCGCCAAAACCGATAGCAATACCTAAAATACCGGCACCAGCCAGCAAAGGGGTTATGTCAACGCCGATATTTGCCAGTGCAATCAGGACTGTCATGACAACAATGGTGATCTGCAGGGTAAAACGAATCATCGGCAAAACGGTGGAAAGACGCGAGCCGCCCGCTCCGCCCCCTTCTCCCCCGCCTGGTTCTTCGTCATCAAGATCAAACCCGGCAGCAGTCATTTCTGCTGCAAGTTTGCGGTTTATCAACAAGGTAATAAATTCCCAGATCAGATAACCAATCGCAATTACCAGGCTGGCTTCAAAAAACCTGCCCGCAATTTGTGCTCCCACACCAGCCGATGCAAGGTTTCCGAAATCAATATTCCACAGTCTTGCAATAAGCATGATCACCAAAGCAAATGAAACCACACGGCCGATGCGGATATAGCTTCGTTTAGTAGAGTAATAGGCCTGGTGCGCAATTGTGCCCGTACCCTGCATCGGCGGTACCATGTGGCGTACAAGCGCGCGGATTATCGTATCTATAACCGGCGTGAATGTTACGAGTGCCAATACGATATATTCGCGACCGCCCAATAAATCAAAACGCCCCATTCCGGCAATTATCTCAACCACAACCCACATAAAGATAGCAAAACCAATTGCAAACCAGGGAAAAATCCGAGCAACTTTCAATTCAGCAGGCGTCACCTCTTCTGGGTGTTCACCAATCAAAACCTGGGTCATTCCATCGCGAACAAAATAGGCTGAAACTACAAGCCAGATATAAAGCGCGACATTCAACCAAAATCCGATTCGTGTCTCGCCGGGTGGCACGCCGTTCATAATATGAAACTGAATAATAAATGTGGTGAACCCGATCAATATCACCAGACCAATCATGGTGCGGTGAAAGAAGGTCGCCACTTCATCAGTTGCATTAATCAAGCGCAATTGCGGATGTTTAGGTGCATTAAGAAACCTGGAAAATGCCCAAACCCATCTTGGAATTACTACCAGTTGAACCATAAATAAAGTAACCAGCGGAAGCATTTGAACTGATACGACAGTTTGAATAATCGCGCGAGTTACCGCAAAAAATACCACAAGGGCAATAATGTCCCAGAAAAACCGCGATCCCAGTATTTTCAGAGTTCCCAACAGGGATGGTGACCCGGTTAAATCCTGGCGAGAATCCCGTCGGGCACGGGTTATACGGTTTACAGCAAATTCAGCAAGCAGACCTGCACTTATCGCACCGATTACCAGAACAATTGTATTTAGTATGCGCTCGGTGCCGATTTTTTTAACCAAATTTGATGTGCTGTTTTTCAACCCGTCCCAAATTGTAGGAATACGCACTATTGCAGTGGTAATATTATTACCAACCGACGAACCCCAGGAACTCAATTGTTCTATTATCCCGATTTCATTCAATTTTGCCGGTTGCGCTTTTTCATTTGCCACCGCGTCTAAGCGTTGAAGCAACAAGGCACGCACTTCCTGATCGCTCAGTTTTGAAACAAGTTCTCGAATTGCCTGAGGCGTTAAGGGTTCAGGCAGGAATATTTCCTGACTGTTTGGGTCAGCAGAACTGATATTTGGAACTTGTGCCTGGGAAAGATTTACCGACAGCCCCAAAACAGCAATAACAAACAACAGCTTTATGATATTGGTCATAATATTCGGCCTTCGTGCACTATATTTTGAAATCAATTTGCTGCGTTTCACCCAAAGCTATTGATCCTGCGGGAATGGACTAGGGATATTATCCAGACTGTAACCAAGGGTAATTGTCACGTACAGATACAATCCAAAAACCACTCCGGCCAGCACGGTATTAATCAGCATCTTTTTCCAGACATGGAATTTGCGTGGTGCGCCGGGCTCGGTTCCCGGAGTAATTTCACCGCTCTCCACCTGGGAGCGGATACCAAAAGGCAAAACGACAAAAAGACAAAGCCACCAGAATAAAAAATATACCGCGAAACCAGTTCCAAAGGACATTTTTTATACCTGTTCCAGTTCAATTAGCGTACCGCAAAATTCTTTTGGGTGCAGGAATAATACCGGGCGACCATGGGCGCCGATTTTTGGCTTGCCATCACCCAGAATTCGCGCACCTTTTTGTTCCATCGATTTTCCTGCTTCCTCAATATCACCCACTTCGTAACACAAATGATGCACGCCACCCACGGGATTTTTTGTGAGAAATTTCTCAATAGGAGAATCATCCCCCAGGGGCTCAAGCAGTTCTATTTTGGTATTTTGCAGTTCGACAAATACGACACTGACACCATGCTCCGGCAATTCCTGAACCTGGGAAACTTCAGCCCCCAGCATATTGCGATAAATATCTGCCGCATTTTCCAGGTCAGGTACGGCAATGGCCACGTGGTTCAAACGACCAATCATTAAACAACC
>JAKISV010000004.1 GCA_021648425.1 Rhizobiaceae bacterium | reverse complement strand
CCAACAGACCAGAGATAGCAACTGCGGTGAATGTGAAATAGGAAAACAAAAATACGCGATGCCAAACCAAAAATTTATGCCCGCTAAATCTGCTTGCTTGCGAAAATGAAAGTGCAATCAGGATTACGCCGCTGATAATCAATATCCAGTCAACCTGCCCCATCATGGTAATATAGGAAAACACAGGAGGAAACTGCCTTCCCGGATCACGTACGGATGCAAGTAACAACGGATCTGCCCAGACAAAAAGCAGGTATATGACTATTGCAAATATCAAAATCCCGCCGATTATAGCTGGAGTAATTGGAACGGCGGGATGGCTGGAGCTTACTTTGCGCGAAAACACAAAACGAAAATAACTCGTGATATCAGAAGCCCAGGAATTGGCACCGGAATTCATTATATTTCCTTGTTCATTCGCAATTAGATCTCAGCAGGCTGCCTGCTATTTTCACCTGTAAATCGGGTGCAAATATGTCTTAATTTGACAGGTGATATCTTGCAACAGTCAATACGCATTCTAACAATTGTTTGATAAAGCTATAGCTGATTCCCCAGCAGATTTGAGCAATTTTCTGGCAGGATCTGAATAGAGTTGTTTACCCATGGGAATATTGGGATATATTGCCCCCTAATCGGGCTAAGCTATTGTGTAAATAATGCCTATATTAGTTGGCGTTATATTATTGGGAGACGACTATGAATCGATACATTAAATATCTGACAATGGTGCTTATGCTCACCGGCATTATATCAACCGCACCTCTTTTCACTGGCCCGGCGGTAGCACAATTTACAATTCAACTCGGGGGCGATTTTGGCCAGGCAAAAGCAGCTTTGACGGCCAACGGATACAGTCGTATCCAGCTGGTTGGCCAGGGATTTACCAAATTTCAGGTTGAAGCCTGTCAAAAGGGAGTGCGGTACTGGTTCAAATCCGATGGCAGGGGTCGGGTAAATCAAAAGCGGCAAATCGGCCTTTGTGCACCAACGGTATCCGTTGAACAGGCTAGAAATATACTGAAAAATCAAGGGTATAGCCGAATCAATATTGAAGATCGTGGTGGCAATTTCCTGATTGTGGCGTGTTTGAGAAATGAGCGGCTGCGGGTAAATATGAACTATCAGGGACAGTTGGTAAACCGCCGGGTTTTAGGCCCATGCCAGCAAAATCTATCCCCCAGTGATGTTCAGGCAATGCTGCGTAAACAAGGGTTTACCCAGATTAAATTTTTGAGCAGGCAGTTGCCGATTTATATCGCTGAAGCTTGTATTGGCAAACGCAAGTTGCGCCTTGATCTAAGTCCATTTGGTGAAATTTTGCGTGAACAACCGCTTGGCAATTGTCGTGGACCACTAAATCCGGATCGTTTGGCGAGTTTTCTTGAACAACGTGGTTTTAGCCGGGTAGTCATCATAGACAACCGTTTACCCAGATATATTGCCGAAGTTTGTGAAGGCAACTCGCGTTTTGAACTTACACTCAATCGTTATGGCGACATTATTGAACGCTACAATACCGGTGTGTGTTCTCAACGTGTAGACCGCCGACAATTAGTTGACGGCATGCGCAATCAGGGTTTTACCCGCATTTCAGTGAGACGCGAGGATGCGAATGGCTTTTTGGTTGAAGCGTGCAATGGCGGCAACAGCACGCGGTTTGAATTCAATGTTTTTGGAGAAATCAATTCTGAACGTGATCTTGGCGCGTGCAAACGTTTGTCGATCAAGCAGGTTTCAAATAAACTCACCAAACGTAACTTCAGAAACGTAGAGGTTTTTGTTCGCGGTTGCAGGAACGGCAAACTGATCCGCTTCAAATTGGATGAGTATGGAGATCGCAGCAAAAGAAAAGTGCTGGGGAACTGCTGATAATTCGATACTGCGCCCGGGCTTTTAACCGTCCGGGTGCATCATTTCAGGGATTTGAGGAATTTCGCCAGAATGGAATGTTCCTGCCGGGTTAAGTGCAGGCCCTGTTTGGTGCGACGAATCAGAATATCTTCAGCATTTTGCGCCCATTCATTGTTTACCAGATAGCGCACTTCACACTCGTACAAGGTTGCACCAAAATGGCGACCAAGGTCTTCTGGCGATTTGACACTGTCCAATACCTCAAAGGCTCTGGTGCCGTAACACCGGATGAGGCGGCGCGCATGTCTGGAAGAAACGAAGGGGAACCGGTTTTGCAATCTGTCAACCAATTCGCTAAAATCGTCCATGGCAAAATCGCCACCGGGAAGCGGTTGGTCGGCTGTCCAGGGCGCATTTGTCAGTTGAAGTTCTGATTCAACAAGTTTCAGTACTGATTCCGCTAATCTGCGGTAAGTTGTTAATTTTCCACCGAAAATATTGATTAGCGCCGCGTTGTTGTTTTCAGAATCGCTACCACCTTCAAGTTTAAGAACATAGTCGCGTGTTGCTTCCTGGGCTTTGCTTGCACCATCATCATATAGGGGGCGAACACCGCAAAAAGTGCCAATGACATCGTCAGGTACTATCGGCTCCTGAAAGTATTCGCTGGCGGCATTGCACAGATATTCGATTTCACTTTTGGCAATTTTTGCATCCGAGGCCTGGCCGTCATGGTCATGATCGGTGGTGCCAATCATGGTGAAATCTTCTTCATAGGGCACAATAAATATGATGCGCCCATCTGCATTCTGGAAAATATAGTCCTTGTCGTGCCCATAAATCTTTTTGACGATGATGTGGCTTCCCTGAACAAGGCGGATATTTTTTGGGGCTTTGCGCCCGAAATTTTCTTCCAGAACCTGATCAATCCACGGCCCTGCCGCATTGATGACTATTTTTGCGCGATGGGAGATGATTTTGCGCGTAGTGGTGTTTTGGGTTTGTATTTCCCATAATCCGTCTTTGCGGCTTGCTTTTATTACCCTCGTTCTGGTCAATATTTTAGCCGAGCGATCGCGAGCATCCATGGCATTTAATATCACCAGGCGCGAATCGAGTACGGCGCAGTCGGAATATTCAAAAGCCTTGTCAAAACCGGGCTTCAGGGGTTTTCCCGTTTTATTTTTATTGAGATTAATGGTTGTGGTCGCCGGCAGTTTTTTTCGACCACCTATATAGTCATACAAAAACAAACCGATGCGCAACAGCCAGAAGGGCCGCAAATCCTTGTTGTAAGGCAATACGATACGCACGGGCCAGATAATATGGGGGGCGATTTTCCACAACACTTCACGCTCTTTCAAGGCTTCGCGCACCAGCCGGAATTCGTAATATTCCAGATAGCGCAAACCACCATGGATTAATTTTGAAGAATTGGAGGAGGTTCCGCTGGCTAGATCATTCATTTCCGCCAGGATAACGCTCAATCCCCTGCCCGCCGCATCTCGCGCGATACCAGCGCCGTTAATACCACCGCCAATGATGAAAATATCGTGGATTTCTTGTTCACTGACCATAACATTGCCCGGTATAGATTATCAACCGGCAACAAATAGCAAATTTTGCGGGTGATACCAGCACAAACCGCACTTCAATGAGCAAAAATTACAACTTTGCCAACAACTCTTTATTGCCGCTGATGGTTTCATTGTTCGGCATGGCCTTATAGGCTTTGGAAAAATATGTTTTGGCTTTTTTGCTTTTACCGCGAAGCATGTTGGAATAACCCATATTGTTCATCAGCTGGGGGATAGGCCCGGCAATTTTCAGCACCTGCTGGTAGGAACGCTCAGCCAGTTTAAAGCGGCCCAACTGATCGTAGGTTGCACCAAGGCCAAGCCAGGCTTCGGCATTTGAAGGATCGTTTTCAACAGCCAGACGATAGTTGCGTTCTGCCAACCCATAGTTTCCTGATCTGAAATGAAACTTCGCAGCAACTATGCCTTCTTCCAACTGCATGGCGCCCGGACTTTGAGATAGATCAGCTTTGGTATCGCTTGCGGAATACTGACAGCCGGACAACAGTGAAATTGATAAAACTGCGAAAACTTTGATGATTTTTTTGCTGTACATATTGCCGCCCCGGTTTTTCAAGAACCTCTGCAGGGTTCTTCAAGGAAACCATACCAAAAAGCCTTTAAAATGGGATTGGTTTTCAAGTGAAAATTTATTGAATAACGGCAAAGATTGATTAACCTAAAACGCCTGGATAAAATCGGATTATTGCGAGAACTGCACAATTACCGGAATAGTGGCAATCAGCATAATTACCGGCAGAATGAAAACGGTTACCGGTATGGTCATCTTGGCTGGCAGCGCATGGGCTTTTTCTTCGGCCAGCGACATGCGTTTATGGCGCATTTCTTCTGAGAATACACGCAATGTATCCGACAGGCTGGTGCCCAGTTCTTTTGATTGTTGCAATAGAGTAGCAAAGGATCGCACTTCCTCCAGACCCAAACGCTCAGAGAGTGAACGCAATGCATCCGCCAATTGGCGCCCGGCACGCAATTCGATGGTGATGATTGTCAGATTTTGAGAGAGGGCGGGATATTGATTGGTGATTTCACGAGATACACGCTCGATTGCTGCCTCCATACTCATTCCCGCATCTGCACAAACGATCATCAAATCCATGAAATCAGGAAATCCGGCACGGTATTCCAGGGTGCGTTTGGCAATATTATGGTTCAAAATCAGATTGGGTATAAAATAGCCGATCAGGCCTCCTATTGCAGCAATCAATAACTGATTTGAGAACTGTGTATCTGCGCTAAATATCAGCATTACGGGAAGTACGGCGGCAAAAAATACCAGGGCGACAATTACCCGCAAAACAAAAAACGTACCCACGGCCCCGGGTTCCATATAGCCTGCGCGGATAAGTTTTTGACGAATGCGCACGATGTTTTCAGGGTCGGAGCTGGCATAAAAATCAGAGGCCTGTTTCAGGATTTTCCTGGACACCAACACTTGCGGTTTTTTTGAAGCGGCGGCTGGTTTGGTGCTGTGGCTATTGGTGCCGACTGAATTTTTTAGTGAAAGCCGGTTTCGGGTGCTTTCTCGAACACGCGACTGTTTGAGCGTCGCCCAGCCAATTAATCCCATGGCAATCATTACTAAAATGAATGCGAAAGGCATCATGCTGTCTGGTTTTAATGCTGAAATTATCTGTCTGAGTTCATCCATCGTTTCACCGTTAAACCTTGATGGATGACATTTTTGCCATGACATAATTGCCCAATGCCAACAGGCCAATGGCGAAACCAATCCAATACCAGGTCAAGTCTATATCTATCACCTTGGCGTAATAATCAGGCATCGTTATAACGAGTACCAATGCCAGGATTGCCGGTAGTGCGGTCAAGATGTAGGCTGACATTCTACCCTCGGTGGAGACTGCCCTGATTTTGCGTTTTAACTTGCCGCGATCTCGAATGGTGTGAGACAGGCCCTCAAGGATTTCACGCAAATTGCCACCTGTGGAACTTTGAATTTTAACCGCAGTAATAAACAGCGGCAAATCTTCATGACCAACACGCTCATCAAGAGATTCAAGTGCGCTTAGCATATCAGAACCATAGGTCAGTTCATCGGTGAGGATACCAAACTCAGAACCAATAGGGTCAGGCATTTCACGGCCCACCATAGACACCGCGACAGGCACCGGGTGCCCTGCCTTCAAACCACGCACAATCAGATCAAGCGCTTCAGGAAACTGCATTCCAAATATTTTGTGACGACGTTTCCTGCGCCAGTTTAATATATAATTGGGTAACAAGGTGGCACCTACAATTGGCGCTAAAATCGCTGGATAGGTGATTTCGAATTTCCAGGAAATATACAAACCA
This sequence comes from Rhizobiaceae bacterium, assembly GCA_021648425.1. GTDB lineage: Bacteria > Pseudomonadota > Alphaproteobacteria > Rhizobiales > Rhizobiaceae > JAAEMP01. The sequence continues at coordinate 26,963 of JAKISV010000004.1, read as the reverse complement.
GCCATGGCCGCTACAAGAACACAAAGCGGGATGAATTTTGTCAGAGACATTCGAAGGCCCGATTGGGTTTTCAGCAACCTCAGGTTCTTCATTGACCACAAGGATTTATTGTCGTTGCTGGTGCCACGTTCCTTATGTAACTGGACGAGAACATCGCGCTGGGAAAGTTTGTTTTCCTGCAGCCTCATACGCCGGTTGATTGTAGCGCGTTTATCGTTTTTACCGGCGAACATCAGATACACTGTTTCGGCAATGATCACGCCGCATATTGCGGCTAATGCATAAACCACCCATTTGATTGGTATGATCTCAATCATTGGCCAGCTCGCTGGCGTTGCCGGGTTCAAAATATTCGCCGGGAAATGTGATGCCCATGTCGCTCAACGGTTCCAAAAAACGCGGGCGGATGCCGGTTGCTTCAAAATGGCCCAGGATATTTGATTCTTCATCAATCCCGGTACGAACGAACTTGAAAATTTCCTGCATCTGAACAACTTCACCTTCCATACCGGTAATTTCAGCAACGCTGGTGATTTTGCGTTTACCATCAGAAAGGCGCGTCAATTGCACGATAAGGCCAATGGCGTTGGTGATCTGATTGCGGATAGATTGAACAGTCATTGGCATTCCGGTCATGCCGAGCATTTGCTCCAGGCGGCCGATCGCATCGCGTGGGGTATTAGCGTGAATTGTGGCCATCGAACCTTCGTGGCCGGTGTTCATTGCCTGCAGCATATCAAAAGCTTCTTCACCACGGCACTCGCCCAAAATTACTCTGTCAGGGCGCATGCGCAGGGCGTTTTTTACCAAATCGCGTTGCTTGATTTCGCCCTGACCTTCAATGTTGGGCGGGCGGGTTTCCATGCGCGCGACGTGGGGCTGTTGCAGTTGCAGTTCGGCGGCATCCTCGATGGTGATCAGGCGCTCGTCTTCAGGTATGAAAGCAGAAAGCGCGTTAAGCATCGTGGTTTTACCGGTGCCGGTGCCGCCGGAAATAATAGTGGTAATGCGGGCATGGACCGCAGCCGCCATGACCTGAGCCATGGGTTCAGTCATCGCGCCAAATTCCACCAGTTTTTTCAGGGGAAGTTTGTTTTTTGAAAATTTTCGGATTGATACAAGCGGACCATCAACGCCAACAGGGCGCACAGCAGCGTTAAAGCGCGAACCATCGAGCATGCGCGCATCGCACATGGGTTGTGATTCATCGATGCGACGGCCGACCGCAACAACAATCTTGTTCACAATGCGCAGCAAATGGGCTTCGTCCTTGAAAGGCACATGAACTTTTTGCAGTTTGCCGTTTTTTTCAATAAAACAGTTTTCGTGGCCGTTGATGAGAATGTCGTTGATATCGGGGTCGCGCATCAGAGGCTCAAGGGGCCCAAGGCCGACCATTTCATCAACCACATCGTTGATGAGCTCTTCCATTTCATTGATGTTTAGCGCCATGCGTTCCTTGCGCGCTGTTGTTCGGATGAAGTCTTTTACTTCCTTACGCATCTGGTCCTGAGGCAGTTTTTCAAGGGCCACAAGATTTAGTTCTTCAATGATTTTTTTGTGCAGCCGGATACGTGCATTAATTACACTATCGGAGTGAACAGTTCCGGTAACTTCACTGATGGATTCATGTTCAGCAATTAAGAACCCTTTGTCAGCTTCCTCTTCAGACCTGTCAGCAACCGGTTCAGAGATTACAGGTTTTTCTTTTTCAGGTTGCGAAATTGACAGCGGTTCGCTACGCGCATGGAGAGTGGAAAAACGATTGCTCATAATTGTCACCCGGCCTTCTTAAAAAACGGCAATGAAAGAAAGCCTTTGGATGCGGTTTGACCTGCTACCTGATCTGGCAGAATGATAGCTTTTAGATCTTTGATCACCTGGTTATCATCATTGATTTCTTCCAACATCACACCACGGTCAATAGCCTCATTGACCAGCTTATATTCATTGGCCACTCCGCCGACGAAATGTTCGCCTAGCACTTCTTCGATATCTGAGCGCTTGATGCCGGAATTCCCGGATTTTTTCACATAGCGATTGACGATTACCTTTGGAGTAACTTCCCTGCCCGCTACGGATTTAACAGCCTCTAACAATCGTTGGGTGTGACGAAGGCAGGGCACGGTTTTTTCTGCAACAATAAAAAGATGATTTGTGCCAAGCAGAACCGTCTCTGTCCAGGGAAACCAGGTGCGCGGCAAATCAATAATGACATTATCGAAATAAGCTGCGGCCAGATCCAGCACTTTGACCACTACATCGGTATCAAATGAACGCATCTCCATTGGGCTTACCGGAGCTGCCAACACTGCTATGCCATTTTTGTGCCTTGATAACATCACCTCGAATAATTGGCGATCCAGGCGGTCGGGATTGTTTTTTACTTCGGCGATATCAAAACGCGGCTCTATGTCGAGATATTCCGCGCAGGCACCGTGCTGAAAATTGAGATCAACAATACAAGTCGAGCTGCCGCTGGAGCAATGGCTGTGCAGGATGGAAGCTGTTTGAATTGCCAGAGTTGTCGAACCAACACCACCTGATGCCGGCATAAAAGCATAAATTTTTGCTTCACTGTCCTCTTCAACATCTGAAGGGTCACGCAATGCGCGAATACACGAACGCACAAGGTCGGTTGTGGTGACTGGTTTTTCAAGAAAATCTGACACCTGCATTTGTATCAGCACCCGCACAGCAAGCGCATTGAATTCCTGAGTGATGATAATCACCGGCACTTTGCCTCCAAGGCGACGCATCACGCCTTGCAGTGCTTCAATCTCGTCGAGTTTTGTTGCATCCAGATCAACAATTACCATTCTGGCTTCGCAGTTGTGCAATTCACCGTGTATTTGATCAATTTGTTTTTCAAACACCAACAGTTCAATTCCATCGGATGCACCAAACGCGGTGATTGTTGATTTGATGAAAGCATCGTCGGTTGAAACCAGTGCGATGCGTTTTTGAGTATTTTGTTCTTTCATTTCCCCTGCTCCGAGACCTGATTGTTTCAAAACTATTGTTATCTGACCCCTGCTTACTGAGCTGAAATGGGGGTTGGTGACAACTCCCCGCCTTTGGGCTCGCCACCATATTTTACTGCGGGAACATCAAGATTATTGTTACCCGCCTCACGTGGCCAGGGATCAATAATCTGCAAAGCAGAATTGTGCGCGATGGCATTGCCGGCGGATTGAGACATGAATTCGCTGCGATTCAATTGTTCATATTGGCATGCCGACAAAAACAATGATGCGGCGCTGACAAATACTATGTTCTTCAAGTTCCTGGTCATCTTAATTGCCTTTCACTTTGATAATCTGGCTGTTGTCCAGGGTTCCATATCCGGGCAAATCGATGATGTGACCGGAGCGAATTACGCCGGCTGCTATTTCGCGCTGGCGTTGTGCGTTGGCGTTACCAACCGCAGCGACATTAATCTCATCGGAATTCAGCAAGCCAAATTCCGACATGCTTGGCGGCAGTGTTTTATCGAGGGGCGAGGCAATGCGATTGCCTGGAACAATTGGTTTTACCAGATGGGGTGTCACCACGATGATGAGGTCGGTTTCGCGTTTGCGGTATTCCTTACTCGAAAACAGCGCCCCTAAAATCGGCAGATTGCCAAGTCCGGGCAGTTTATTGTTTTCAATGGTGTTTTTGGTCTGCAATAACCCGGCGATGACAAAGCTCTGACCCGAACGCAAATCAACTGATGTCTTCGCACGGCGCACGGAAAATCCGGGAATACGGATGTTGCCGACATCATAAGCCAGCGAGGGATCAACCTGGGACACCTCCGGCTCAATCACCATAGAAATCAATCCGTCATCAAGCACGGTTGGCGTGAATTTTAGGCCAATACCGAATTCCTTGAATTCGATTGAAACTACGCCGTCAGCGGCGGCAACCGGTATTGGAATTTCTCCGCCAGCCAGAAAGCTGGCTTTTTCACCGGAGCGGGCCACCAGATTAGGTTCGGCCAGAGTGCGAACAATGCCGCGCTTTTCCATGGCATCAATCAACAGATCGACGGACATTCCCTTGCCTATAAAATTACCGATAATTTCACCGATATTGATGCCGGAATTTGAATTCAAACCCCAATTATTGGGCGAGCCTGATTTGGCCAGACTACCGACCCGAACACCAAGTTTGCGGCGTGCGTCCCTACTGGCCTCAATGAAACGAACCTGTAACTGCACCTGCTGGGATGAGCTGATAGAGACAGAATTTATTACATCCTGATCAGGGGAAAACTGAGAAGCAATCTGCTCGGCGCGCTTGGCTGAAACAGAATCTTTTGCTGTGCCTGAAAGTAATATCCTGCCATTGGCAGTGGTAACTTTGATCTGAGACCTGGGTACATTCTTCTTAATGGATTTTCCAAGCTGTCTCGCGTCCAAGGTGACTTCGACATCCATTGAGCCAACAAGATTACGATCTTTGTCAAACAAAGCTACCCGGGTGGTGCCCAGTTTACTGCCCAGCAGATAAAAAGAACGATCAGTCAGCGGCTGCACATCGGCAATGGCAGGATCACCAACGACAATTTCCTCAAAAGAAAGGTCGCTGCGAAATGTTTTTGGTTTGCCAATGACTACTTTGATATCCTTGCGCCCATCGGCTTTTATCAAATTTCCACTGGCAAAAGCGCTGGAATTTTCTAAAACTATCGAAGCAAATAACGGCATGCCCAGTGCAAATGCCATGACAGCAAATAGCTTTAATGCCCTATTCGATCTATTCATTATTTTTGTGCCCATGATCTTCCCCTGCATTGTAATTTTGACAATTGGTGTTTGTCTTGTTGTTATTGAACCGGGTCGTTAACGCCGGTTGTCAGGCTGCCGTTTTTAGCGATATATTCCTCATTGATTACTGAATATGGTGTTGGTTTCAGCGCACGCCTGACAATAACCGTGCGCTGGCGCGGTGTTTCATCTTTTTTAAGCAACGGGTTGATGCGATCAATCAATCCATCATTGGCGGCATCCGTGACCACCAACGCATCGCCGGCTGCACGCAAAGTCAGCGACAGTTTTCCGGTAGCTTTAGCTAAAGCAAGTTTTCTGGCATCTTCACTGGTGACTTCGACAGTCACGGCATTTGCTATTTTTGCACTGGTATCGCGTTCATCTGCTGCCTGATCTATGGTTAGCACTTTGACATTTTGTAATATCAGATCGGCTGACATGGTTTCGCCTGAGCTGATCAATACGATGTCAACGCGGTCACCGGGTGTAATGAAACCAGCTACACCGGAAACGTCATCCACGGGAATTGTAACTGCGCGCATTCCAGGTGACAAAATATTTGACAGGGCGGCGCGGCCATCTTTGCCTGATAGTTTGGAAAGTAACAAAGGTTCGTTGGCCTCTATCGGGCTAAGTACCAGTCGCGTGCCATCATTGATGGCCTGTTTGATATTCTGATAGGCCCCGGGGGGCAGATTATCTTTGGGCCAGGGAATTTCAGCTAACATTCCTGCTTCGATTTTATCGCCGTAACGCAATGGCTTTGCTGCAACAACAATGGTGGCAAATTTTATCTGCGGGGCATCACGTACAACCTCTTTGACGATAACTGGACGTGCGTTGGTTTCAGCACTTAACCATATGTCGGCAACAAATATCGACAGCGCTCCAAAGAGTACCGCAATGGCAATCATGACTACCGGTTTGCTTTTCATCGTGTGCACTTCCTGCTTCCCCAACACTGCTTTAATAGTCAGCAACCTAACGAGGGAGATTTAATAAACAGCCCGTGGCTTTCCTAAAATTTTATATAGTGTTGAATCCCACATCATTAATGGTGTTGAGGAAACGACACGAGGTAATACATAAAAGCTCAAATTTGAATTAGATTTTTTCTATCAAATACCGGTTTTGTAAATCGGTGTGGGTTATCAATATCGATAGAATTAGCAATATGTCGTCATGAATTTCACTGGCGATATTGGGGTATCGATGATTAATTTTATTCTCTTGAAAGTTGACAGATTTCTGATTGGTATCGCGTTCGCGATAAAAGCAGTTGGCTATTGTCTGGCACCGACATCAATACTCAAAAAATTTGCTGGTGACCGCGAGGGTAATGTTCTTCTTATTTTCGCTGTAGCATTGGTGCCAATATTTCTGAGTTCTGCCATTGCTGTAGAATATAGCCGGTTTTCCAGTTCCTATTCCAGCATTGTCAGCTCGGCAGATACCGCACTCCTGGCAGCTTCAGTAAAAATGAGTGAAAATCCGGATTTGGATGACGATGAAATGCTGGAGATGCTGAAGCTGGAATTTGACAACTATATGGACGCCAACTTTGACAGCGCCAAACATGCCACCACTTTTTCATATACCATGTCTTTTGACCGTGATGCGCGCGTTGTATCGGTGTCAATGAATCTGGAGCAAAACAGAATTTTTGGCGATGTATTTTCAAATCCCACTTTGTCAGCCTCACCAAGTCTGGCGTCAAAGCTGGTAGTCAGTCAGGAAAATTATGTGCTGGATATCGTAATGTGCATCGATACTACCGGATCAATGCAATTGACGCTGGATTCCGTGCAGGCCAGTGCTTCGTCGTTTGATGCACAACTACGCAATGAACTGGGCATCGCCTCCAATGACCCAAGATATAAAATACGGGTACGCCCGATTTATTTTCGCGATTGGGTCGATACGTATTATCACCAATTATACCCCTGGTATTATCGCGATGGCTTGATCATGGCGTCAGATTTTTTTGATCTGGATAACGCACCCGAAGCCTCCAGCTTCCAAACATTTCTGGATTCGGAATATGCCAGCGCCGGGTTTGATTATCCAGAAGCCGCCGGTGCCTGCCTGAATGAAGGTATGCGCTCCAGCTGGTATGATACAGAAAACCAGACAGACTTTCCACCAGATGAAAATCTGACAGTGTTTCCAATCATTGTTGTGTGGACAGATAACGCCATTCAGCAATTATCACTCACACAGCAATATATGTCGCCAACACAGCCCACCAGCTATTCAACCTTTGAGGCGCAATGGAATAATCCAGCGATTATCCCCCAGGACCCCAAACTGCTGGTATTATTTGGACCGGAAAACTTTGTCGGTTGGAGCACGGTTAAAACCTGGAATAACTATGTTCATGGCGGCAGCATCTGGGATGGTAATTCCAGTGCTATTTCAATTATCGCGGAAAATATCGTCAAGGCGCTGCCAGACAGTTTGCGGTTGACCCAGTAGTTTGCTTATTGCAATTCATTGAGGGGTTTGACGCGAAGCCGCAAGGGCAGATTGCATAAGGGAAATATCGAGCACCTTGTTTTCAAACAAAGTCCAGTCATCCTTGTCAGCAATGGGTGCCCAGATTTCCTCAACTTCATCGATCAGCATGGTAACAGGCTTTTCCCGCCTGAAATAAGGATGGGAAAGTGCAGCAGCATTTAACGGTTCAAATGCTTCAAGTTCTTCCAGTACCGGTTTAAATTTCTCATTCTTATAATAACTGGCACAGGGCCCGCTTATCGCTCTTTGTTTGCTGATAATGCCACCATGCCAATCAAAAAATGCCTGCTCAAATGGAATTCGAGAAATTTCCAGAAAATCCCAGAAGGCAGAGGCAAGTTTGTGGTTTTTATTGTCACTTTTGCGTACCAATGACAAACGCTGCAGAAAACTATCAATGAACGCCTCAGAATAGATCGAGGAATATTGTTCCAGAACAGCCTCCAGGTCGACTTTTGAGGCAAAAGGCAGGAGAGTTTCCGCCAGGCGTGTCAGGTTCCACAGCAGGGTTGGCGGTTGGCGGGAAAAAGCATAAAGGCCGTTTTCGTCAAAATAGGCCGCAGTCAGTTTCGGGTCGCAGGTGGGAGCAAAACGCCAGGGGCCATAATCGAAACTCTCTCCGGTTATGTTGATATTATCGGTGTTAAGCACACCATGAACAAAACCGGCCTGCATCCAATGCGCACCGGTTATGGCTGCATTTTTACACACTTGCGTCAGGAATTTTGTTGTTTGCCTGCTGCCATCTTCATCGGCGCAATGGGGCATGTAGTGAGTAATGCAGTGATTTATCAATCGCGCAATCTGGTTTGTCTCCTCCAGATAAGACAGGCGCTGAAAGGTGCCAATGCGAATATGGGAATGGCTGAGGCGCACCAGTACGCTGGACCTTGTTGGTGAGGGTTCATCACCGCGCACCAGCTTTTCGTGGGTTTCAATCAGACTGAGAGATTTTGATGTATCCACCCCCAGGGCGGCTAACATACGGGTCGCCAGTATTTCGCGCACGCCCCCTTTTAAAGTCAAACGCCCATCACCGGCGCGCGACCAGGGGGTAGTGCCTGAGCCTTTGGTTCCCAGATCAAGAAGACGCCCGTCTTCAATATCGCGCATCTGAGCATAAAGAAAGCCGCGCCCGTCGCCCAGTTCCGGATTGTAATTTCGGAACTGGTGGCCGTGGTAACGTAGCGCCAGGGGTTTTTGAATAGAGCCTTCCAGTGGTTTGAAACGACCAAAATGGACAAGCCATTCTTCAGCGCTCAGTGTTTCAAGGCCAATTCGCTTTGCAGCCTCATTGTCACGGTAGCGCAGTGTGAATTCAGAAAACCCGGCCGGTTCCACTTCATCGTAAAAATGAGAACCCAGAGTGGTGTGGATGGTTTGGGGAATAAAATTCGGACTAATTGGCATCGCCACACCTTTGTGTTGCCTCTCAATAGTGCATATTGAATAAAATTGGCCGCAATGAAATGGCGACCCCGACAGGATTCGAACCTGTGACCTACTGCTTAGAAGGCAGTTGCTCTATCCAGCTGAGCTACGGAGTCTGATTTCGCGTGGAAAATAGTGCCTGGAATTTTAAAAGCAATCAAAATTTATCGGCCTTATTTCTACGAGAATTCTCAATGGGTCCAGGGTAATGCCCTGTTGTAGGAAAAGTTTTCTGCATAGGTAACCTGGCGCCTGCGGGGCTTGTGGGGTTTTTGCACGCTATAGGCAAGGCTATTTTTCTTGCAGTATTTTTCGGCTTCTTCCCGGCTGGAGAATTCCAGTCTGATTTGTGAATTCATGTCGCTGGAAGAGGTGTAGCCCATTAACGGCTCAATCTTGCGGGCGGATTGGCGTTCATATTCCAATATCCAAAGTCCGGTTTTGCCCTTGCCCGACTGCATTGCGGTTTTTGCCGGAGAAAAAATTCGTGCCTGCATGGGGAAATGCTCCATCTCAAATAAACCTGCTCCCAGAACGCTTTTCGTTCATGTTGAATCACTTGACCGGTTTTTCGCAGTTGCTGGCAAGGCATGATTTGCGCCTTGGTCTGGTTGACCACAAGTAAATCATAACGCAGTCCAGAAGCTGTGAAAAACCGGCCTGCGGTGGACCATATCAGCCCATCTGCTGCGTTGCAATCCTTGCACGATCAACCAGATCGCGCGGCGAATTGCGCCTTGCCGATGGGCTGATATGGTCCATCAAGTGGTTCAACATGAACGAAAAGCGATCTAGATAGCGGACAGGCTGGATATATGGCAAGGCAATATGCAAAAATGCAGTGATTATTTTTGAAATAATGGTCGGAGCGAGAGGATTCGAACCTCCGACCCTCTGGTCCCAAACCAGATGCGCTACCAGGCTGCGCCACGCTCCGTTTATTTGTGTTTTCAAATTCTTATATGGGTTACTTCAAGTGAAATATCGACATAGGATTTTGTTTTCGATATGCATTCAACACTAAAACACAACGCTTCTATAACGGATTTCAAATGAAAAACAAGTACAATTTCCCAAGCTTTCAGCGCCTGGTATCGCGGCCTATTTGAAAAACCGGTGCTCGATATCGTCGCCGGGTTTAATGCCGATAAATGCCGCCATGCCACCATTGAGTTCCAGGACATATCTGACAGGAACCTTGGAAGATATAACGTCCAACGAATGCGGTGTAGTGCGCTCGGCAACGGTTGCGACTTTTCCATCCTGGGTGATGAAAATCATGTCGAGGGGAATGAGCGTATTTTTCATCCACATGGTCACTACATCGCGGCGCTCAAACTGAAACAGCATGCCCGAACGCGGGTCCATTTTTTCCCGGTTCATTAAACCAATTTGCCGCTCCTGGGGTTCATCAGCAATCTCGACTGAAAAATCAAACTTGCCACGCCCGGTGACAATTGACAAAGATTCGCTGTCGAGTTTCTGGGTTAAAACCTGGGTTGGCCGGGGTAAAGGTTGACTATTGCCACGAGCATGACCGGGGTCGGCCAATGCACCACCTGCACCAACCAGTATAGTAGCAGTAGCAACTGCTATCAGCTTAGAAACTTTTTGAATCATAAAACACCAATTGGAAAATGGGGGATAACATAACCATCCATGAGATTGTGACGAATTCAAGTTGGTAAATAGCTGTATGGCATCGAAAGGTTCAAGTCACATTCACTTGACCAGGCAATCAAATGCAACTCTCTTGAAGAATACCTTCAGTGTTTCTTGGTTTGGCTGGCATCGCCGTCCGGGTAAATTTCCGCGGCCATCATTCCCTTGGGCCCGTTGCCAAAACGCACCAGCACATATTGCCCGGGGCGCAATTCAGTTAATCCAAAGCGGCGCAGGGTCTCCATATGAATGAAGATATCCTCATTTTCACTACGGTTGAGAAAACCATAGCCCTTATTACGATTAAACCATTTGACCTGAACACGTTCCAGTTCGCTTTCCGCTTCAACACTTACATGGGTTCGTGAAGGGGGCATCTGGGTGGGATGGACTGCATTGGTGTCGTCCATCGAGATAATACGAAGCGCCTGCAGCCCTTTTTTGCCTTTGACGGCCTCACAGACAATGCGCGCACCTTCCAGGGCTGTTTGATATCCATCGTCGCGCAGGCAGGTTACATGCAACAGTACATCGCCTGTATCGCTATCAGAACGGTCATCTTTGTCTTCATCAGGGGTGATAAAACCAAAGCCTTTTGAAATATCAAACCATTTAATGGTGCCTGCAACCACTACTATGTCAACGGGAACATTAGCAATTCCTGCTGCAGCAATATCGGCTGGTGCGATTTCAGTTTGTGCAATTTTGGCAGATTCAACCGCAGTAGGTGCTTTAGTCTTTGCAAGAGAAGCATCTGTGTCTGAACTGTGATCAGCATTATAGTTTGCACCATCAGATGTTTGTGCTAACGAAGCTGCTTTAGGGCTTTTGCCCAAAATATCATTGGCCCCCATAAAAAGCCCTTTTTAAGTTTTCATCATTCTGCCTACATCGGCGAAATTGCCGGTACCGGGTTTTAATCCGGCTGCACAATGATTGTACGCCACATACAAATTGTTCAACAGCAGGGATAGTTAACTTGCAACTTTTTCTAGCCCAGCTCAAAAGTTACAGCTATCCTTGGTTAAACACTTCAGAATCAAATTGATTCTCGTGTTACATTAGCATCGTAATTACGCAAGGCTGCAAGTTAAAAATGGTTTTTTGGACAAAATAGCAGGTTTCCTGTGGGTAAACCTGCATTATGCAGAAAAAACCGGGTTCAGCACAGCAATCCTATGGGTGGCTGGCAAATTATTGAAATTTTCCCAAGGAATTATCATGAAATATCTTCATACTATGGTGCGCGTCAGAGATCTGGAGCGGTCGCTTGATTTTTATTGCAATAAACTGGGGATGGTTGAGGTTCGCCGCCACGAAAACGAAAAGGGCCGGTTTACGCTGGTTTTTCTCAGTTCCACCGATGATCTGGCGACCACGCAAAACGAATCCACCTCAACCAGGCCGGCGCCAACGCTTGAACTGACATATAATTGGGACAAGGAAAGTTATTCGGGAGGTCGTAATTTTGGCCATCTGGCCTATGAGGTAGATGATATTTATCAAACCTGCCAGACACTGATGGATGGCGGCGTCACTATCAACAGGCCGCCACGTGAGGGGCGTATGGCGTTTATTCGGTCGCCAGATAACATCTCGATCGAATTGCTACAAAAAGGCGACGCAAAGCCGTTGATGGAGCCATGGGCGAGCATGGCCAATGAAGGTGAATGGTGAAACAAACCGGCGTTGCGAAAATCATTCACAATGCTGCCCCATTTTCGCCACACACCAAATGATTTAGTGAGTACAGCTTGCGTAAATATTTGGCGCGAGCTAAATAAGGCGGCGTTTTGAACATCGGCGCTCGTTTGGTCAGCGTTCAGAGATTTGCTCGAAGGGGCAATAATCAGGGCAATATATTCGAAGAGTTATCGGTGATTTGTTGACAAAATATTTTGCAGGAAGCCAATTTGACGCCATGGGCGCTCATTGGCAAAATTTTGCTGGGCACCGGGTATTGATGAAATCTCTGGTAATGGGCATTGCCTTGTTTGGCCTTTCTGGCTGCATTTCTGCGGTAACACCCAGTGCACAACTGACCTCTTCTGCAACCGACCAAACAAGTCAGTTGGTAGAATCAGATCTTGAATTGGGTTCTGACAGCAGTACACAACAGTTGCTTGCGGAAGATGAGAACGGCAATGTTATTGCCATTCCAGTTCCCAAACCTCACATTGCCACGCCAGTGGAAACGGCTGAATTTGTCCAGGATCAGCCCACAGGGAATATACCGGTTAACGGCACGCAGGTAACAACGCCTTCACATCAGCCAATTGTGGCCCCCGAACCCCTTAAAGAAGTTGCAGTAGTGCAACAGCCTGCAAGTGAGGCGCCACCCCCCCACCAGCCAACCCCGGTTAAAACAGCGCAATCTTCAACCACCAAACCGAAGATAACTTCAACGCCGCTGGTGGGTACGCAAATTGATAAGAGCGAAGAATCTCAAACCACGGAACTCGCACTGGTAGTGCCGCAGGAAAATCCACGCACACCAACACAGCGCGGACAAAGTGGCGAATTGACACCGCTAACACCGCAAACCATTGCCAGCCAGCAGGCGACGAAAAAACAAGCGACTGCGGCTTTGAAAAAACCAAGCTTCCTGGCGAGCCTGTTCAAACGGCCCCCCGCAAATGTTGGTGGCAACAACTGGACAAGAGATGATAGGGATGATTCGGTTTCAAGTGCGCGTTCCGGGCGTGCTAGTTTGCGGGTGAGACCTACAACATCTTCTCTTGTGGCTATGCCCGGCGTGAAAACAAACGATGAGATATTTGGCATTAAAAAGCCCAAGAGGAATGTTCAGGTAGCTTCGGCTGTTGGACTGGCACGGCTCTCACCGAAGGGAATAAGGGTTCAGCATTCGGGCGTAAATGTCAGTTGCATCCGACCAGGTGTGGTTAAAATCCTGCGGACCGTTGAGCGCCGCTACGGCAAAAAGCCGATTGTTACTTCGGGATATCGAAGCCCCTCTCGCAACCGCAAGGCCGGGGGTGCCAGAAATTCATTGCATATTTCGTGTAGTGCCGTTGATATCCAGGTTGAGGGAATCTCAAAATGGAATTTGGCAAAATTCCTGCGTTCTATTCCCGGTCGTGGCGGAGTGGGCACTTATTGCCGCACCAAGTCTGTCCACGTCGATACGGGCAGCAAGCGTGACTGGAACCAGCGCTGCCGCAGAAAATCGAAACGGCGCAACAAGGCCTGATAATGCGATCTTGAAGCCCGCCTTGAATTCTACCAATAAAAAGATTGCTAAAGCACACAATATGGGTTGATGCCTACATCAAACGCATCTATAAACCACGCGTTCAGCGCCCTTCGTCTATCGGTTAGGACGCCAGGTTTTCAACCTGGAAAGAGGGGTTCGATTCCCCTAGGGCGTACCAATTTACTTGGCGCTTTTGTTATAGTGCTGAAACTTACATCTTCACTGCGGATTTAAATCGTGTGCATGATTGTAATCGTGCCAAGGCCGATGGTGAAAACCCCGATTATGATGTGCAGAGTATTGTAAAGCCAGGTCATGTGACGTGCAGCTCGTAGCGGGATAGCGATGACGAGGGAAAACAGCGCCATTCCGGCTATTGACCCGATGCCGAAAATGGCGATGTAAACCAGGCCAAGCCAGGGCGAAGAAATCGATTGCAGGGTAAGCAGAATCAGTGCAGCGGAGCCGGCCATGCCGTGCATTAGTCCAACCAGCAATGCACGAACAGGAAAGCCCCGCGGGTGCTGGTGGTGGTGATTTGACTGACCGTGCTTACCGCTTTTATCACCCCGGTGGGAATGTGCATGAAAGTGGCGGGTGTCTTTGCCATGGTTATGGCTGTGAAAATGGACGCGGTCACGAACAAGGCGCCATAAAACATCCGCACCCAAAATGATGAGCATCACGCCAACGGCCAGTTCGATGCCATTGACGATATTTGCCGGCAGAAGGTCGGTTACAAACAGCACAATTGCACCGAATAAAAACAGGGTTAGCGTATGGCCAAGGCCCCAGGCGGCACCTTGTTGCACAGCATGTTTCATTGAATTTGTTCGCGCTGAAAGCGACGCAACAGCAGCCACATGGTCCGCCTCAAGGGCATGGCGCATGCCGAGTAAAAAACCAAACAGTAATATTGAAAACAAATGCTTATCCTGGTTGGGGTTGTTGTGAATCTGGCAGAGACTATAGTATTAAGAGCGATTGCAAACAGAAATCTTTAGCGATCAACATGGATGGTTATAAAGCCTGGCCTGCTGCCCATCCCGAAGACCATGCCCATTGGAAATTGTAGCCGCCCAGCCAGCCCGTAACATCGACAACTTCGCCGATGAAATAGAGGCCGGGGATTTTTCTGGTTTCCATCGTTTTTGAATTTAGTTCGTTGGTATCAATGCCGCCAAGGGTGACTTCGGCGGTGCGATAGCCTTCGGTTCCCGCCGGTTTGATTTTCCAGCAGTGCAATATGTGCGTAAGTTCATCAATAGCCAGGTTGCTCATATCACCCAGCCGCCCGGACACATTGGCCTGTTTGCAGAGAAACTTTGCCAGTGCGAGCGGATAGATAGTTGCCAGCCAGGTATGGATTTCCTTTTTTCCGGATTTTTTTATGGCGTCGATCAGCTGAGATTTAAGCTGCCTGCGATCCTGGAATTTGACTTCAAGAATTTCTCCTTCACGCCAATAGGAGGATATCTGCAACATTGCCGGGCCTGAAAGGCCGCGATGGGTGAATAATGCCGCCTCTCGAAAAACCTTTTTGCCGGCCTTCACTTCACACTCAAAAGCGATGCCGCTTAAGGGGCGTGAATTTTCCAGCCATCGGGAATCAAAAGTGAAAGGCACCAGGGCCGGACGCGCTTCAATGATATTGATGCCGAACTGTTCGCCAATTGAATAACCAAATGCGCTGGCCCCCATTTTGGGAATGGATTTGCCACCACAGGCGACCACCAGGGATTTGCAATTATAAGTGCCTGATTGGGTATCGACGGTAAATCCATCATCTGACTTACTGATTGAATTAATTTTCACATTCAAATGCAGCTGGACGCCAGCCTGCTCCATTTCGCTGGTCAGCATATTGATAATGTCGCTTGAGCGATTGTCACAAAACAGTTGGCCCAGGGTTTTTTCATGCCATTTGATATTGTGACGCTCGACCAGTGCTAGAAAATCAGCGGAGGAATATTGTGCCAGAGCTGATTTAACAAAGTGGGGATTGGCGGAAATGAAATTTTCAGCAGTGCAATTTGAATTGGTAAAATTACAGCGTCCACCCCCGGAAATGCGAATTTTTTCGCCGGGCTTTTTTGCGTGCTCAAGCAAAACCACACCTCGCCCGCGCTTGCCCGCTTCAATGGCACACATCATGCCGGCAGCTCCGGCACCAATTATCAGGACATCTGTTGCGTTCACATTATTTTCCAGTTGTAGAGGGTCATCTGGGCCTCTCTTGCCTGAAATTGCAATTTGCGGCAATATCAAATGAGGCTCAAGTCGGCAGGCAGTGAGCGCAAACGGTGTGTGCCATGAACATTTTTCTAAGGGAGAAATATCATGGTTGAGAAAAATCCACCTAAACAACGCAAAAACCGCACACGAAAACGTACCGGCAGACGTCCACCCTCCACCCAACACATATCACCCAAAGCGCCCGATGCTTTTACGCTAGCAACGGGCAAATGCGAGCGGGTGAAGTTTTCTTATCTGGCGCAGCATTCGCGTGAAACCCTCATCATGCGGGCTTTTGATTTGTTGGCAGATCACGGCGTAGCGGTTATTCATCGCGATGCCAACAAACTGATGAGGAAGGCCGGTGCCAAACCGGGGCGGGAAAGTGATCGGCTGAAGTTTCCCCGCAAGTTGGTGGAAGAGGCCCTGAAAAATACGCCACGCTCGGTTGTCCTTTGTGGAAAGCCGGCTGAACGCGATGTGCATCTGCCGCGTAAAGATGGTGCCTTTATCATGCGGACCGGCACCGGGGCTCATGGTTTTGTTGAACCCGAAAGTGCCAAATACCGCAATTTGATGATTGATGATGTGGCAAATATTGCAAAGCTTGCCAACGGGCTTGATCAAGTCGGTTTTGTTGCTCACCCGTTTTGTTATGGTGTGCATGAATTGACGTCAGATATTCACGGCGTAGCGTCACTGATTTCGCACACGGATAAACATATCTGGCTGCAACCCTATAATATCGAGAATGTCGAATATCTGCTGCGCATTGTTACCGTGGCAGCGGGGGGTGAAAAAGCGCTCAAAGCGCGACCGATCGCCAGTTGTATTATGTGTTCCTTCACACCGCTGGAATTCAAGGTGATGGATGTGGAGGCGCTTATTCAGTGCGGGAAGGCAGGCATTCCGGTTCATGCCTGCTCGTTGCCTTCAGCAGGCGGCACTGCACCCTTGTCAGTCTCTGGCATGGTATTGATGGCTGTAGCCGAAATATTGGCAATGGTGACGCTTTCTCATGTATTGGCACCGGGAAATACCATTATCGCCACCCCGCTGATGTTTACTCTTGATATGAGAACCGGCATGGCACTGCACTCCTGCGTGGAAAGCCTACAGGCAAAATCGATTGCTGTTGATGTTTTGAAAAATGGCTTTGGCCTGCTCACCCACACCTATGGTGCAGGTTCAGATACGCCCGATGTGGATGGCCAGTCGATGGCGGAACGCGCCATGCTTGGCCAGATGGTGGCGATGAGCGGAGCTGATATTTTGGGCGGAGTAGGTCAACTTGAGTGCGCCACAGTGTTTTCGCCGGTGCAGGCAGTGCTGGATGATGAACTGGGCGGCTATTATCGCAGTCTAATTCAAGTGCCTGAAATCAGCGATGAAGCGATGAACTGGCAACAGGTGAACCAGGTGGCAATCGGTTCGCATTTTCTCGACAGCCCCCACACGCTCAAACATTGCCGCCAGCAGCACACGCCGGAGATTTTTCAGCGCACAGACCGTGACGGCTACGAAAAACAGGCCCGTGCGGGGGCATTTGAAGCAGCGCGTGAAAAGGCGGTTGCACTGATGAATGCACCACTTCCCGGTGGTTTACCGGATGAAGATCAAAGGCGGGAAATTGCCAAAATTGTTGCTGCGGCGGATGAGGATATAATCGGTAAGGCACAAGGACACAAAGGGCCACGGGAGGTAATTTAAGAAACCTTTCAGACCCCATACAATTCCTTGGCCTGTTTGGCACTATAGCGGCCCAGCCTTACATCTTCCAGGATGGCGTTTTTGTCTCGCTGTTTGGGGTCGCCATAACCGCCGCCGCCCGGCGTTTGGACATGGACACGGTCACCGGGCAATAATTGGATATCCTGCTCTTTTGACAGGTGCTCAGGGATGTGGGGTTTGCCCGATTGCCACACGGTGACTTTGTTGGGTTCGCCATCATTTCCCCCCAGCGCACCCTGGGGGCCAAAACGGCCGTGGTCCATAACAAAACTAGCAGTGGCCCTGCCCCGGCGCAGTTCGACTTCATAATCAAGACCAAAGCCCCCGCGATATTTGCCTGCACCTGCTGACCCTTCGCGCAGGGCATAATGGTGATAGAGAACAGGAAAGGCCTGTTCCATGATTTCCACTGGCGGGGCTTTTGATATGCCGATGGTCGAGCAGCCGTTGGTCAGCCCGTCGTGATTGGCATTGCCTCCATAACCGCCGCCAGACAGTTGATACATGACAAAATCGCGGTCGCGGGCGGGATCATAACCGCCAAGGGCAAAATTACCGCTGGTGCCTGCTGGTGCTGCGGTGACCAGATCGGGGAGCGGGATGACCAGTGCAGCAAATACAGCTTCGGCGATACGCTGGGAGACTTCCGCTGCACAGCCTGACACGGGACGTGGATATTGCGCATCAAGGAAGGTGTTATCGGGCCGAATGACCTTAAGCGGTTCAAACGCTCCCGCACTGATGGGCACTTGCGGGAATATATGGCGCATAGCGAGATAGACCGATGATAAAGTGGTAGCCAGCACGCAATTCATCGGACCCATGCAGGGTGGGCTTGAGCCGGTAAAATCAAAGGTGAGTTCGTCGTTTGACTTTGTGACCGCCAGCCGGATTTCAAGCGGTTCGTTGACCACGCCATCACTGTCGACCCAGGCAACAGAATTATAAGTGCCGTCTTTGATCTGCGAAATACAAACACGCATCTGAGAAGCGGCGCGGGTGCGCAGTTCAGCAATGGCCTCGCTTACCGTTTCATCGCCATAGCGATCCAGCAGTTCATGCAGGCGCTTTTCACCCACCATTAGTGCCGCCGCCTGGGCTTTAACATCGCCAATACGCTGATCGGCAACGCGGATATTGGAGCAGATGATGGCGTAAATTTCCTCATCCAGCACGCCCTGTTTGAACAGGCGCACAGGCGGCAGGCGCAGGCCTTCCTGTTCAACGGCGGTAGCGGAAGCAGAAAAACCACCGGGGACGGAACCACCGGTATCGGGCCAGTGGCCGGTATTTGACAGCCAGCAGAATATTTCATCACCACGATAGAATGGACGGGCAAAACGCACATCCATCAAATGGGTGCCGCCCAGATAGGGGTCGTTAACAATATAGATGTCATCAGGCTTTGGCGCAGGCGTAATGCCTTGGGCAATGCGCTCAATCAGGGTGCGGGTGGAATATTGCATGGTGCCGACAAATACCGGCAACCCCCCTGCCCCCTGGGCGATGAGTGAACCATCCTGCGCAGAATATATTCCATCGGAACGGTCGTTGGCCTCGGCTATTACCGGTGAAAATGCGGCGCGTGAAAAACTGAGGTCCATTTCATCACACACCTGCTGCAATCCTGCCTGGATGACACTGAGGGTAATGGGGTCGATGGAAGTCATGTCTGTTTCTCCGTTTGGGAGGCAACTGAAATGATGATATTCCCATCCTCATCACCCATTGCCCTGTCACCGGGTTCAATCAGAATTGTGGTGTCCATCTGTTCGATAACGGCGGGTCCTTCCAGATTAAATTCCAACGGCAAATAATCGCGCCAGTAGATTGGCGTATCGCGCCAGCCGTCGCCAAAATAGACTTTACGCTGTGTATTCTGCGCCTCTTTCAGGGTGGCTTTTCGTTTTTGCGGATCAATCAGGGTTGATAAATCAAGCGGCGGGCGAACGCCCACTACTGAAGTATTGACGTTTACCAGATTGACGCGAATTTCTTTCAACTCCACATGGAAGCGATTGAAATAGGCGGTTTCAAAAAGCTGCTGTAATTCGCTTCGATCGGGTTTGGGATGGGTAAGTTCAACGCGCAAAAGATGAGTCTGGCCAATGAATTGCATGTCGAGGCTAAAGAAATGATTCAACGCGCTGATCTCAACATTTTCCCTGGCAATCAGGGCTTCACCATCGCCTATATGCATTGCGAAC
Source organism: Rhizobiaceae bacterium (assembly GCA_021648425.1). GTDB lineage: Bacteria > Pseudomonadota > Alphaproteobacteria > Rhizobiales > Rhizobiaceae > JAAEMP01. Next base: position 7,209 of record JAKISV010000004.1, on the reverse strand, counting down.
AGGTTATGGACCTGATCAATGTTCAGATTGTCCAGAGGCTGGTTTATTGTATTGACGAAGTCATGGCGCAAGTCGGCAACGATACAACCAAGCGCATTGGTGATGCCCGGGCGCGCTGGCACCAGAACTTTGGGCACGCCCAACTCTCGCGCAAGCGCACTGGCATGAAGGGGGCCGGCACCGCCAAAGGCAAACAGGGCAAAATCTCTGGGATCAACACCAAGCGAGATCGACACCATGCGGATGGCGCCTGCCATTTTAGTGTTGGCAATCTGTATTACAGCCGCCGCAGCACTGGTAGCATCAAGCCCCAGGGGGTCGCCCAGCTGTTTGGCAAAACTATTGCTGACATCTTTCAGGGTGGCCGCAGAATTCACGGATTTCAGTTTGCTGGCATCCAAACGGCCCAGCAGCAGGTTGGCATCACATATAGTGGGTTCGCTTCCACCAAGGCCGTAACAGATTGGCCCGGGGCTGGCACCGGCACTTTGAGGGCCTACCTCCAGTAATCCGGCGGAATTTACCCGGGCTATTGAACCGCCACCCGCCCCTACCGTTCGCACATCCACCATAGGCACGTGGATTGGCATGGCGTATTCCAGTTCGATTTCATTGGAAACTGTTGGCTTTGCATCCCTGATCAAAGCCACATCGGTGGAAGTGCCGCCCATATCATAGGTGATGAGATTTTCCATTTTTGCGCGTCGCCCGCAATAAGCCGCCGCCATCACGCCCGAAGCAGGGCCAGACATCACGGTCTTGGCTGCTTCGCGCGCCACAGAGCGCGAAGACACCATGCCGCCATTGCCGTTCATTACCAGCATATCGCCGCGATAGCCTTTGTGCGAGAGTTCATCAATCAGCCGGGAGATGTAGCGTTCCAGCAGGGGCTGAACGCTGGCATTAACGGCAGCGGTAACGCCGCGCTCAAATTCACGCGCTTCGCTCAACAAAGCGTGGCCCATGGTGATATAGGCATTGGGCCACAATTCAGCAGCAATTTTCGCAGCGCGCAGTTCGTGGGTGTTATTGGCATAGGAATGGAGAAAATGGATAACCAGCGCCTCACAGCCTGCATCCAGCAGCTCTTTAACCTGCGATCTCAAGACCGTTTCATCAAGCGGCGTCACAATTTCACCAGCAGCATCCATACGCTCTGGCACCTCCAGTCGCAAATCGCGGGGGATTATCGGGGTGAATTCTCCACTCATACCGTAGGGTTGGGGGCGGGTTCGTCGGCCAAGCTCTAAAATATCGCGAAAACCCATCGTGGTAATCAGGCCGGTTTTGGAAAGTTTGCGTTCTAAAACTGCATTGGTGGTGGTAGTGGTGCCGTGAACAATCAAATCAATGCACGACAAATCGGCACGCACCTCTTCCAGCGCAGCCAACACACCAAAAGCCTGGTTATCGATGGTGCTTGGTACTTTGGCGATTGAAACGGCTCTGGTTTTTTGATCAAGCATCACTAAATCGGTGAACGTGCCGCCTACATCAACGCCTATGACTTGCCCTGTTAACTTGCCCGGCATGTTGTTTTGTTCCCGCAAACTAAGATTGTTTGCATACAAATGAATTATGAACGAACGCTGAGTCAATAGGCAAGTGTGCGAATGAAAATCCAATCCGCTCGCAAAGAAAATTTGCTGCCGGGATAATTAACGGTTCAGCAAAATCACGCGAGCGTGACGGGTTTAAGGGTCGCCTTTGTAAATTCAGGTTGTATAGTGTTGGAATCATATTCTTGGAGGAATGAGATAATAATAATAAATCTAAATCCTGGAGAAACATATGAACATCAAACCAGCACCATTTACATTGGCAATCGTAATATCACTTGGGGTGGGCATTGCGTTTGCCCAGGAAAAATCCACCGTCAGCGATCAAATGACGCGATCTGGATTTGTTTTGGAAAATGGATTGGCAATTCCTGCCTTTGATCCGGTCAAAGGACGCGAACTATTTGCCAGTAAGGGCTGCGTAGTGTGTCATTCGATTAATGGGATTGGCGGCGAGGACGCACCGGAATTTTCAGCTGAACTGATGAAAAAGCCGATGAATGCATTTGATTTTGCGGCGGGCATGTGGCGTGGAGCGGGCGCGATGATTGCGATGCAGGAGGATGAAATGGGCGGACAAATCGAGATCAGTGGTGATGACCTGGCGAATATTATTGCTTTTGTTCATGACGAGAAAGAGCAAAAAAAATTCAGCAAGGCGGATATTCCCCACGAAATTGATGAATTGATGCATGGCAATCCCGAGCATGGTGCAAAACCGGAAAAAGAAACGCATGAAGGCTGACTTCATTTAGCAGGCAAAAAAAGAGGCTTTATTGATGAACCGCCGTCAGATTGTGGAGATAGCCGCCGGTTTAACAGTAACGATGATAATGACATTACCGGGAAATGCCAAACCTGCGCTTTCAGCACGCTCGAATGGTTTTCGTATGCCTGAAGAATCTGACAAACACCTTCGTACATTCATGCAATGGCCGGTAAATCGTGAGGTTTATCAAGACATGGTATTTCTCAATATGGTGCAGCAATCTGTTGCCGATATTGCCAATACAATTGTTGAATTTGAACCGGTTGTGATGTTGATGGATGCCGGTTTTGAAAAGAGCGCCCGGCGCAAGTTGAATTCCAATATCGAAATCTGGAATATTGCAACAGACGATTTATGGTGTCGTGACAGTGGGCCGATATTTGTCAAAAATGAAAACGCGCAACTTGCCATCAGCCAGGTGAATTTTAATGGCTGGGGCAATAAACAGGTTCATGACAATGATGGGAAAGTTGCAGCAAAGGTTGCCGAGCAGCTGGAACTACCGGTTTTCAACAATGAACTTGTAGGTGAAGGCGGTGGTGTTGAAAGTGATGGGGCGGGTACGTTAATGGCTCATGAGAGCAGTTGGGTGAATGCCAATCGTAACGGTGGAACCCGCAATGAAGTTGGCAAATTGCTGCTTGAAGCAATTGGTGGAGAAAAAATAATCTGGGCTCCGGGGCGAAAGGGTGAGGATGTTACCGATTATCACATTGATGCGCTGGTTCGCTTTGTGCGCCCGGGCGTGGTGTTAATTCAACTGCCGGAATTTCGCGATGAGAGCGAACAATGGTCGCGTGCAGCTTTTCAGACATTTGATATTCTGAAAAATTCCACCGATGCGCGCGGTAACAAGCTGGAAACGGTTATTATCAGCGACCCGTTTGATATCAGGGTTAAATCGCCGGATTTTGTATCTTCATATGTTAATTATTATGTCTGCAACGGGGCGGTGATTGCTGCTGAATTTGGTGACCGTGAAAAAGATGCGATGGCAGTTGAGGTGTTGGGGAAGCTTTATCCCGGGCGCGAAATTATTAGTTTGAATATTGATCCGGTGGGTGAAGTGGGTGGAGGCATTCATTGCACAACCCAGCAACAACCGGCCTGAGCGAAATATACTTCAGATGATTTCCACCCCGGCATTTTTCATGGCATCCATGGCTGCATCAAGGGAACCGTCCATATCTATTGCGCGACAGGCTTCCAGAATGAGGCTGGCATTAAACCCGCATTTTATCGCATCAAGGGCGGAATAGTTGACGCAAAAATCGGTGGCAAGGCCTGTTAGCACAACACTTTCCACTCCGCGCTCACGCAGATATCCGGCAAGACCGGTGGGGGTTTGCTGATCATTTTCAAAAAAGGCCGAATAGCTGTCAATTTGCGGGCGAAACCCTTTGCGAATTATCATGTGGGCGTTGTTGGTTTGCAAATCGCGATGAAACTGCGCCCCTTCACTGCCCTGCACGCAATGTGTGGGCCATAATACCTGGTCACCATAGGGCATTTCAACCATCGAAAAGGGTTCAGCGCCATCATGATTGGCGGCAAATGAGGAATGGTCGGCGGGGTGCCAGTCCTGGGTTAAAACCAGCACCGGATAATCCTTTTGCATCCCATTGACCAATTCAACAATTTTGTCCCCTTCATTCACTGCCAACGCACCGCCGGGGCAAAAATCGTTTTGAATATCGATCATCAGCAGCGCTGTGTTTTTATTGTTCATGGTATTTATCCAATTAATTCAGGTGATTTTGGTGAGCAATTCCAGGAGAGTTTTGCGTTCGGCCTGATTGAGGGTTTGAAGTGTGCGCTCGCTGATTTTGCGAGCAGCGGCGAGAGTGTTGTTATATAGCTCCGCTCCTTGCTGGCTTGCCTCAATAAACAGGCGGCGCTGGTCATCGGTGTCACGGCGGGTTGTTACCAGTTGGCGTTTTTTCAACCGGTCAATCACTCCCTTGATAGTAGCTGCGTCCATGGCCGTCTGGCGGCCAAGCTCATTTTGGGAGACGGATCCCAATTCACAAAGTTTTGCCAGAGCGGCGAACTGGGTAGGTGTCAGCGTGGGAATGAGATCGGCAAAAATGGTGAGGTGGCGCTGGTTGGCGCGGCGCAATATATATCCCACCTGGCGTGTGAGTTGGTAGGAGGATTTATCTGGCATCGATTAGGTCCCTGATCGCCGCTTCGCTTAAGCGATTATAAACAATATTGACAGCCATTGCATAGGGGAGCAAAATCCGTTTGTATACGAACAATATTGTCAATTTTGACCAGGTAGAAAATGACGTACTTCCGACCGCACGATCTGTCCCAGGCCCTAGGCTGGCTGGCGAACAATGAAGCGCAGATCGTTGCTGGCTGTACGGATTTATTTGCCCAGACGAAATCACAGTATCTTGAAGGCAAAAGCCGTAAAAAACTGCTGGATATTACGGCGATTAGTGAAATCTCCGGCGTCACTCATAATGATGATCATATTCGCATTGGTGCAGGCACCAGCTGGAGCGAGATAATCGCGGCTGATTTGCCGCCGGCTTTTGACGGCCTAAAAGGCGCGGCACACGAAGTAGGGTCGGTTCAAATTCAGAACTCAGGCACAATTGGTGGTAATATATGCAATGCTTCACCGGCGGCTGATGGTGTTCCTGCACTGTTGACGCTGGATGCAAAAGTGGAACTGGCTTCATCAACCCAAAAGCGCACCCTGCCCTTGCAGGAATTTTTGCTGGGGCCAAGCCAAACCGCGCTGAAACACAATGAAATCCTTTGTGCAATATCGATACCGCATAACGCCACCGGCGGGATTTCCAGTTTTATCAAACTGGGTGCGCGAAAATATCTGGTGATATCGATTGCCATGGTTGGAGTGCGTTTAGAGGTAGATGAGGGCAAAATTGCTGATATCGCCATTAGCGTTGGTTCTTGCAGTGCGGTCGCCAAACGTATTGAGCGGGTTGAACAATTACTCATCGGTGTGGCCCTGGATGTTGATTTGCCGAAAATTATTACTCCAGATGTAATTTCCTCCAGCCTGGCACCCATTGATGACATCAGGGCGGATGCTGATTACCGGATAAAAGCGGCACGCGAAATTATTATACGCGCGGTTTCGAAATTGCTGGGCGCGGGGAACAAGGCGTGAGCGATCTTCAACTAAAAGTAAATGGCCGCGATGTTTCGATTGCTTCCCACCCATCCAGGCGATTAAGCGATGTATTGCGTGAGGAATTAAACTTGCGCGGCACCAAGGTGGGATGTGATGCGGGCGATTGCGGTGCGTGCAGTGTATTGGTTGACGGCAAGGTAATATGCGCCTGCCTGACACCGGTGATACAGGTTTCAGGCCAGGCAATTGAAACCGTTGAGGGATTGGCAACCGATACACTGTCTGCATTGCAAAATTCTTTCCTGCGCCACGGGGCAGCCCAATGTGGAATTTGCACTCCGGGAATGTTGATGGCGGCTGTTTCGTTGTTAAACCGGAATAAAACACCAACCAAAATCCAGGTGGAAGATGCACTTGGCGGCGTGCTTTGCCGGTGTACGGGGTATAAAAAAATTGTTGCAGCGGTAATGGATGCGGATAATTCGGCACCATCTACTCCCCTGCCCGAAGCAGGCAATGCGGTGGGTGCGCCGATTGAGCGGCTGGATGGCAGGCAGAAAATTGACGGCAGTGAAAATTTTGGAGCTGATTTCTGGCCCAAAGACGCTTATCTGGTGCGTGTCATACGCTCACCCTTTGCCCATGCGGGATTTGAATTTGGCAATCTGGAAGATTGGAAAAACACAACCAGCGGCGTTGAAGCGGTAATTACTGTTGATGATATCAAGGGCGAAAACAGCTTTGGCGTTATCCCGGCTTTTGCCGACCAGCCTGCTTTAGCGCAAAATGCAGCCCGGTTTCGCGGAGAAGCCGTGGCGCTGGTGGTGGGAGATGCCGATAAAGTCAGTCAGCTTAATCTTGATGATTTCCCTGTTGAGTGGAATGAAATTCAAAACACTATGGAAACCGGTTCGGCACTGAAAAAAAACGCGCAACGGGTTCATCCTTCGCGGCCAGGTAATGTGTTGACCGGTGGTAAGGTGGTTTGCGGCGATGTTCAAAATGCGCTGGCGCAGGCTGCTCATGTGGCGGATATTGCTGTTGAAACCGGGTTTGTTGAACATGCCTATATTGAGCCGGAAGCGGGGTGTGCCTGGCTGGAGGGTGATGTGCTGGTCATTTTGGCCTGTACCCAGGCACCAATGATGGACCGTGATGATACGGCTAAAGTTCTGGGGCTGGAAGTGGACAAGGTTCGCATCATCCCCTCAGCCACCGGCGGTGGTTTTGGCTCAAAACTGGATTTATCAGTACAGCCGTTACTGGGGCTGGCGGTACTAAAAACCGGCAAACCCTGCCGCATGGTTTATTCGCGCAGTGAATCGATGGCTTCGACCACCAAGCGCCACCCGGCAATAATGAGCGCACGTATTGGAACCGATAGTGAGGGGCATATTGTCGGAATGGAATTTACAGGTGACTTTAACACCGGGGCTTATGCCAGTTGGGGCCCGACGGTTTCAGGCCGGGTACCGGTTCATGCATCGGGTCCTTATCGCACACCCAACTACCATGCCAATGCGCGCGCTATCCATACCAATGCACCGCCTTCAGGCGCATTTCGCGGATTTGGCGTGCCCCAGGCAGCAATCGTGCAGGAGATGGCCTATGATGAACTTGCGCAAAAGGCCGGGATAGACCGGTTGGAATTTCGGCGGATAAATGCACTTGTTGATGGCGACAAAACCGTTTGCGGCCAGCAATTGTATGGTGTTGGGATTTTGGAATGTCTTGATGGGCTGACAGAAGACTGGCACGTGGCCAATGAA
>JAKISV010000179.1 GCA_021648425.1 Rhizobiaceae bacterium | reverse complement strand
GGAAAAAAATGCGTGAAAAGGCGTAAAGCCTGTTCTTGCTCTTTTTTATCAGTATTCGTACCCCCCTTGTCAAACACAATGGTACTAATTAACAGGTCCTGACCCTAGCACCTGTTATCAGCCAGTCAACAAAATCAGCGAAAGATTTCCAACAGGCGTTGAATTGCCCTATAGTAAACTTGTGCTCTGTTCCAGTTGCAATATTTCTGCAATATAATAAACAGGGCCAATGAATAACGGGCATTGACTGGCGCTTATTCAGTTTCAGTTTTTATGGAAAGTACGGGGCTTGCGTGGCAGCGGATATTGAATCATTAATCAGGCAGGCGTTGGCTCGCCAGAACGGCTTTGATCCGCAGGTGCGATCAAAGATTTATCAGTCTTCGCGAAATGCTCTCGCCAAAATGATTGCTAAAAGCGGCGTTATTCCCCCTGATGTTATTGAAGCCAGAAACCATTTGCTGGAAGAAACCATCAGCAAGATTGAACATGAATTTACTGACGAAGTATCGGTATCTGAAGTTGAACTGGAGCCGCAGTCCATTCTGGAACCTTCCAATCCAGCGCCAATTGAACCCGAGCAGCAAACAGCGCCACCCATTTCAATTGCTGATACAAATGCGCCAGTAGCTCCATCAGTACATGAACCTGAGATCACGACAGATACAAGGCAGCCAGAATTTGATGACATTAACCCCGGCAATCACGCCCCCGAAGCTGTAGTTAATATAGAAAGACAGCCTTCCAAGCTTGATCCAGGCCAGCAATATGCCAGTCCAACACCGCAATATGCCCGCCCGCGCCCCAAACCAATCCGCTATATTGTCTGGATCATTGCTATCACAATTTTAGCTATCATCGGTTGGATTGCCTATATGATTGCTACTGAATTCCTTGTCACCCCAAAATCTAAACCTCTCAGCCAACAAACTTCACAAAATTTGGATGGAAGTGACGCCGGCACATTTGTTACTATTCTTGAACCTGGCCAGCCCGGTGCATTAATAACCTCAGATAACGGGACTGCGGAAATAATCAATAACAGTACCCATCCCGCTATCCGAATCATGTCTGTCAGACAGACTGAAACACGCGTTACCCAGGCTGAACCCTTATTGCTGGAATTGGCCCCGGGTATTTTGAAAGATATTGCCGGTAAAAAAGTCACCGTCGAGATCATGGCGAAGTCCGGTGATACCACTCCAGCCACTTTTGCCGTCACCTGTGATTTTGGAGAGCTTGGCGAATGTGGCAGAAAGAGATTTCGTATTGGACTACAGCCCGAGGCGGTGGTTTTTTCAATCCAGATATCAGGTGATTACCAGGAAGGCCAAAGGGCATTTCTTGCTATCAATACCGATGTCACCAGTGCGGCTGCCCTGTCAGGTAATGGTGCAAAAATTGATATTCTTTATGCACGTATTAAAACGGGTAACGGGAAATAAACCGAAAGTGCTCCAGGTCCTGACCCTAGGCCCCAAACTTATTAAAAAATTGTGCGCCTTCACCAGTGATTTCGCTGTCCAGGCTGCCAATCCTTGAGGCATCTTTGTCTTCATAATCGAGGGTAAGTAAAACCTTGCGAATGGCATTAATGCGCCCGCGCCGTTTGTCATTGGTTCTGACAATGGTCCAGGGAGCATGTTGGGTATGGGTGTTTTCCAGCATGCTGTCACGAGCGGCAGTATATTCATCCCATTTTGACAGGGCCTTGATATCTATCGGCGAAAGTTTCCACATTTTCAGCTCGCTGTGACGGCGCTCATGGAAGCGTTGCAGTTGCATTTCACGCCCGACATTGAGCCAGAATTTGAACAGGTGAATACCCTCATCGGTTATCATTTTTTCAAAGCCCGGCGTATCATGCAGAAATTTTTTGTGTTGCTCTTCACTGCAAAAACCCATGACCGGCTCAACACCGGCCCTGTTATACCAGGAGCGGTCAAACATCACCAGTTCACCTGATGTGGGGAAATGATCAACATAACGCTGATAATACCACTGGCCGCGCTCTACGTCAGAAGGTTTGGACAAAGCAACGGTTCGCGCATGGCGCGGGTTCAGATATTGGCGAAACCGACCGATTGTACCACCTTTGCCTGCCGCATCGCGCCCTTCAAAAATTATCATCACCCGCTCGTCACTTTCGCGCATCCAGGCGAGAGCCTTCACCAGTTCCTTTTGCAAATCTTCCAGGGTTTCTTCGTATTCACCGCGTTTCAGGCGTTTTTTATGTGGGTAGCCGCCACTGGTCATTGCACCGTCTTTAATCCAGTCGGGCAGTTTTGGATTATCCAGATCAAATTCGCGGGCAACGCCGTCGATTTCCATATTCACAATAGGCGCATCAGGCTGTTTCATCACAAACTCCACTAAAAAAGTAAAACTATCCATCCCGCATAAGTTTTGCAACAGGCGCTAATCATCGCCCATCTTCAGTGCTGCAATAAATGCCTCCTGGGGTATTTCCACCCGCCCGAACTGGCGCATTTTCTTTTTGCCTTTTTTCTGCTTGTCGAGCAGCTTGCGCTTGCGCGTGGCATCTCCACCATAACATTTTGCGGTCACATCTTTGCGCATGGCCGAAATGGTTTCGCGCGCAATCACCTTGCCGCCGATTGCCGCCTGGATGGGAATTTTGAACAAATGACGCGGAATAAGGTCTTTGAGTTTTTCGCACATTACCCGCCCGCGCGCCTCAGCCTGGCCGCGATGCACCAGCATGGAAAGCGCATCAACGGGTTCTTCATTGACCAGTATGCTCATTTTCACCAGATCGCCCTGACGGTGACCAATAATCTGATAATCAAAACTGGCATAACCCTTGGAGATTGATTTCAACCGATCGTAAAAATCAAACACCACTTCATTCAGTGGCAATTCATAGGTCAGCATGGCACGTTTGCCTACATAGGTAAGGTCTGTCTGAATGCCTCGGCGCTGCTGGCAGAGCTTGAGAATTGCACCCAGATATTCATCGGGCGTTAAAATAGTAGCCTTGATCCACGGTTCATGAATTTCAGCGATTTTTACCACATCGGGCATATCGGCAGGGTTATGCAACCGCTCCTGGCTGCCATCATTCATGGCAATTTCATAAACCACCGAAGGGGCTGTCGCGATCAGTTCCAGATCAAACTCACGCTCCAGGCGTTCCTGAATAATCTCCAGATGCAACAGTCCTAAAAATCCACAGCGAAAGCCAAAGCCCAGCGCGGCGCTGGTTTCCATCTCAAAAGAAAAACTTGCATCGTTTAACCGCAACTTGCCCATGGCGGAACGCAAATCCTCAAAATCGGCTGCATCCACCGGGAACAATCCACAAAACACCACCGGCTGGGCTGGCGCAAAACCGGGCAGGGCATTTGCAGTTTCGCGCTTGTCTTCGGTGATCGTATCACCCACCCGCGTATCAGCCACTTCTTTGATTGATGCGGTAATAAAGCCGATTTCCCCGGGGCCAAGGCTTTCTATCATCTCCATTTTAGGAGTGAATACGCCCACACGGTCGATGGGATATTTTGCATCAGTACCCATCATCTTAATCTGCTGGCCCTTTTTCAAGCGCCCGTCAATGACACGCACCAGCACAATCACGCCCAGATAGGCATCATACCAGGAATCTACCAGCAGCGCTTTGAGTGGCTCGCTTTCTTCACCCTCCTGAGGGGCAGGAAGGCGCGTTACAATCGCTTCCAATACCTGATGTATGCCTTCACCGGTTTTGGCTGATACGGCAATCGCATCAGAAGCATCAAGGCCGATCACTTCTTCAATCTGTGCTTTGATGCGCTCGGGTTCGGCAGCGGGTAAGTCAATTTTATTGAGGATTGGCACAATTTCGTGGTCGTTATCAATCGCCTGATAAACATTAGCCAGCGTTTGCGCCTCAACGCCCTGGCTGGCATCAACAATCAGCAGCGAACCCTCACAGGCTGAAAGTGAACGCGAGACCTCATAGGCAAAATCCACGTGTCCCGGCGTATCCATCAGGTTCAGGATATAGGTTTCTCCATCATCTGCCTTGTAGGTCAGCCGCACAGTCTGTGCCTTGATGGTAATGCCGCGTTCGCGCTCGATATCCATGTTATCAAGCACCTGCTCGCTCATTTCGCGATCAGCAAGCCCGCCGGTTTCCTGTATCAACCGGTCGGCAAGTGTCGACTTGCCATGGTCAATATGGGCAACGATGGAAAAATTGCGGATTTTATCACGCGAAATCTGGAGACTATCTGTCATGCACAAGGGATGTAACAGGCTTTGGGTGAGATGCAATATGGTTATTGACGCAATCGTTCTGGCAGCCACAAATATTTAAACATCCTGGGAATGAATAAAGGGCGAATATGACAAGCCGCAAACCACTTCTGCTGGAAACTGAAGATTTATTTTTGGTTCGATTGAGGGTTCTGCGAAGTTATTCAACCCATATCAACAACAACGCGGCCTCTTATTCTGCCTTCGACTATATCTCCAGCAGCAGCGATGATTTCATCAAAACTGATGGTTTTGGTGATAGTTTCGAGTTTCGCCATGTCCAAATCGGTGGCAATGCGCGACCAGGCCTCGCGGCGCAATTGTTTTGATGCCATCACAGAATCAACGCCGAGCAACGCCACCCCACGCAGGATAAACGGCATGACGGTTGTGGGAAGATCAAACCCCTGGGTAAGCCCGCATGCGGCCACTGCACCGCCATACCGGGTCTGCGCCAGCACATTGGCCAACGTATGAGAGCCTACCGCATCTATCGCGCCAATCCAGCGCTCCTTACCCATTGGGCGCCCGGGTTCAGACAACTCGCTTCGTTCTATAATCTCATTTGCCCCAAGGGATTTCAAAAACTCCGCCTCACTTGAGCGCCCGGTGGAAGCAATCACCTCATAACCCAGTTTTGACAATATGGCGATTGCCACCGAGCCCACCCCGCCACTGGCCCCGGTCACAACAACCCGCCCACGCCCCGGTGTGATGCCATAGCGTTCCAGCGCCATTACGCATAACATTGCCGTATAACCGGCAGTGCCTACACCCATGGCCTGCCGGGGAGAAATTCCATCAGGCAGTTTTATCAGCCAATCTGATTGCAACCGCGCCATGCCGGAAAATCCACCCCAATGGGTTTCGCCCACGCCAAACCCGTTCAACAACACTTTTTCACCAATGGAAAATTCATCGCTTTGGCTGTCAATAACTGTGCCGGCCAGATCGATTCCCGGCACCATTGGCCAGTGACGAACAACCGGAGCCTTGCCGGTAATTGCCAAACCATCCT
>JAKISV010000003.1 GCA_021648425.1 Rhizobiaceae bacterium | reverse complement strand
AATTTGTAGGCGATTTTGTCGAGGCTTTCGGGAAATAAATAACGGATATTCCAAAATGGAATTGGTTTTTGTGAAAATCGCCTGGTGTGTTTAATGATGTTGGTAGTGCAATTATTCCACAAAGTATTGTAGAATTCCGGTTCTTTTCCCAGTTTGTCGGCTCGCTTGAGCACATCTTGAAAGACGGCGCGAATGAGCTGTTTCTCCGTCTGGACGGGGAATAACCTGACGACATATTTTACACAATTGGTACGCACACGAATGACATCGGTTTCGTCAGCAATGACATACATGATTTCAAATTGCCGCATGAAGGCTTTAAAAGGTGAAAATTTCTGGCCTTTTTTACGGCGAATTTCGATGGATACAGCGATATAGGAACCATCTTTCAGGCCGAAAGATAAAAATGCATGGGCAAATCCCGGGCCACCAAACGGGGATATTGCCAGCCAGGCGGAAATGACATCATCAAGATCAAATTCTTTGTCGTAATAATTCAGATCGTAATCCCGGGTGGTGCGGTAATGAATATTGCGGATGTTTTTGATGCGTACCTTGCTGTCATCGATAAAATCAACGCCTGGCATAACAGCCTGATCGGGTGACCAATTACGTTTAAGAGATGGTTTGGTTACAGCCAGAAAAACTATCAGTGCAATTATCGGGAGAATGATCAACCCTAGCAGAACTGCGGCGGTAATCGCGGTCATTCGCGTCCTCCCAGTCGCGTTGCTCGTGAATTTCAATTCACAATAGAACACATATGGAAGTTAGTGCAAAGGGTACAGTTGGGTAGTGGCCGGTGGCGGGCTGAAATTCAGGCCGCTTCCAGCATTTTTTCCACTTCATTGACCAGATCGCGCAGATGGAAAGGTTTTGATAGAACCTTGGCATTTTTAGGGGCTTTTGAATCCGGGCGCAGGGCGACTGCAGCAAATCCGGTGATGAACATGACTTTCAAATCCGGGTCAATTTCCGTGGCGCGTCTTGCCAGTTCAATGCCGTCCATTTCCGGCATGACAATATCGGTCAACAGCAATGAAAATGGTTCTTCACGCAGGCGATCATAGGCTGAGGCGCCATTGTCAAAGGAAACGACAATATAACCCGCCTTATCCAGGGCTTTTTCCAGGAAGCGGCGCATATCATTGTCGTCTTCTGCGAGAAGTATTTTTCTCATGTTTTATCATCCAGCCGGTTGCAGCAATATTACTGTCTATACGCCATGATTCGGGTAAATAAGGAGTGAACAGTATATCTAATTATGTTGAAAAGAGATTACTATTGGAAAATTGGCGGGATAATGGCCTTTTGAAACAAATGAAAAGATTTTCAATGACCTTTGACAAAATTGCGGGTAAAAATCACGGTAGAAGACGGACAGGATATTTGAACTGATGAATTATTGGGGACAGGGCAGGATTGATAGTTTGCCAGTGATCGATGGCGCTGGTGAAGGTGAAATGGAGCCCTACAGCCTGTTGCAGCCGCAATTGCAAACGGTGCCTTTGGTATTCAATTCGCCTCACAGCGGTCGTTATTATCCGCAGTCATTTATCGATTCTTCAGTGCTGGATGAACATTCAATCCGTCAATCGGAAGATTATATGGTGGATCAACTGTTTACCAGCGTGGTGGATTGTGGTGCGCCGATTTTATGTGCCAACTATGCACGTGCCTATCTGGATGTGAACCGTGAAGCCTATGAACTTGATCCGAAAATGTTTTTGCAAAGGCTACCGGATTTTGCCAATACAAGATCGCTGCGGGTAGCGGGCGGGCTTGGGACTGTGGCGCGTATTGTATCGGAAACCCAGGATATTTATCGCGGTAAGCTTGATGTGGATGAAGTAATTGGCCGCATCGATAGAATATACAAACCCTATCACCAGACACTGCGCAATTTATTAGATACCACCCATGCGGGTTTTGGTCATGCAGTGCTTATAGATTGCCATTCGATGCCTTCTGCAAAAGATCACAACCGGCGAAATCTGCGGCCGGATTTTGTTATTGGAGATCGCTATGGCAGCAGTGCGGGGGAGGGGCTGGTGTATTGGGCAAAGCAGATCTTAGTGGATATGGGTTATGACGTGGCGGTCAATAAGCCCTATGCGGGTGGCTATATTACGGAGCATTATGGCCGACCCGATGATGGGTTCCATGCGGTGCAGATAGAAATCAATCGAAGTCTTTATATGAATGAGAGCGCAATGTGTGCCAATGACGGATTTGATGAAATGCGCGGGAACATGGAAGAATTTGTACACCGGCTGATGGCGGTTTGCGATTTACTGAGGCAAACGCAATTTCCGCTTGCGGCAGAATAGTGAACCCGCCATCTTTTTCTTCAATGGATATCTATATAAAACATGAATGATCTGGAACCTTTCCTGCATGAATTGTGTGACGCGGCAGCGGTGGAAACCTTGAAACTGTTTCGCCAGCCGATGGTTGTCGACAATAAGGAAGAGGGCAGTAAAAGCGGATTTGATCCGGTAACGCTGGCGGATAAAGCGGCGGAACAGGTGATCAGGGGGCTTATTGGTAAACGGTTTCCCGACCATGGGATTTTAGGTGAAGAATTTGGCGAAGAAAATGCCGGGGCTGAATATTGCTGGATAATCGACCCCATTGACGGGACGCGCTCTTATATCAGCGGATTGCCTTTATGGGGGACATTGATTGGGCTCTATCGAAACGGCAAACCGATAGCTGGTATCATGCACCAGCCGTTTACCGGGGAACGATATTTGAGCGATGGTTCGTCTTCAGTGCTGGTCCACAATGGCACGCGGCAACTGATTAACGGTAGTAAAACTGAAAAACTGAGCGAATGCATCATGCTGACAACTTCGCCCAAATTATTTTATGCTGAAGAAATTGGTGCATATCAACGCGTTGAGGATACCTGCAAACTTACACGTTATGGTACAGATTGTTATGCCTATGCTATGGTGGCATCAGGGCAGGTTGATCTGGTAGTTGAATCGCAATTGCATATTTATGATATTGCCGCGCTGATTGCGATTGTTGAAAATGCCGGTGGAAAAATGACCAACTGGCAGGGAGGCAGTGCTGCAAAAGGCGGGCAGATTTTAGCCTGTGGCAACGAGCAGGTGCACAAGCAGGCGATAGAGCTGTTGAATATCTGATTCAGCCTATTTCTGTGCCGGGGATGAAGGTTTCGAATGCGCACAGCAATTGCTCGCGGAAAAAGTCGCGTTCCTGCAGTAATTCGTGGCGGGCACCGTCAATGGTCAAGGTTGAACCCGAACGCAGTCCCTGTCCCAGTTCTTCAATGGCACGCAGGTTTACCACCTGATCAGCACCGGCATTTATCAGCAGGGTTGGGATGGTAATCTGGCCAAAATATTCGGGTTCTTCGAGGCGTTCCATGGCTTTAATTGCGGCAAATAACCAGGTGGCAGTTGGGCCGCCGATGGTTAGTTCGGGGTGATTTTTGGCGAAATTTCTGGTGCGGTCGAAACGATCGGGATCGCTGGTCAGCTTATTGCCGATAAAGGGACGGGTTTGCTGTGGATTGGGGCCTCCGGCAACGTAGGTTTCGCCAAGGCCGATGGTTGTCAAAAAACCGGTCAGGTATTTCAGTGAATTTTGGGAAAGTGATTGTTTGCCCAATTTAAGCAGCGGTGCGCAAAGTACCATGCGGCGGATGCGGTTGCCAAATCCGGGTGCGGCGAGCAGGGCTACCAGTGAACCGGTTGAATGGGCGAGAATATAATAAGGGCCGGGGCAATCAGGCAGAGCAATTTCTTCCATGATTGTTTCCAAATCGATGATGTACTGGTCAAAACTGTCAATATATCCGCGCCGTGGGTCTTTCAATAAGCGTGTGGAACCGCCCTGGCCACGCCAGTCAAATGTAAGCACATCAAAACTGCGCTTTTGCAGATCAGCGGTAATTTCGAAGCTTTTTTCAATATATTCAGCGCGACCGTGAAGTAAAATTACGGTGCCTTTTACCGGGCGTTTGGTTGCTTTCCAGCGGGCAAAACGCAATCGGGCGCCATCAGGTGTATCGACATAGCCGGCTACCGGGTCAGCGGGCATGGGATTATCGGGGGATTGGACGAGTATCATGTGGCGGAACTGTAGCAATATGGTTTTTGTAAACCACTGTCCTAGAGTGTATTGGGGTGCTTCTCAAGTGATATTGACAATCGAATTGGCCCGGTTAGCCAAGTTGTTACTCCTTGAATTCTCGTTTTTGCCTTCCCATATGTTTATTGCAGGTGCCATACGGGCCTGTAATTTGAACTTCCATTTTCGCCACTCTTGGGGGAATGGAAACAACAACCAACGCAAATGTCGCTTCGAAGGAGGACTTTATCATGCGTACTATCGATTTTTCACCACTTTACCGTTCCACTGTTGGCTTTGACCGGATGTTTTCCATGCTGGATAACATGACCAGTCCTGAGCCTGCACAAACCTATCCGCCTTATAATATCGAATTGACCGGCGAAAATTCCTATCGCATTACCATGGCAATTGCCGGGTTTGGCGAAGATGATCTGTCAATTGAAGCCAAGGAAAATACGCTTACAATCAAAGGCGAATTGGACAATGGCGAAGATAGCGATGCCAACGAAGTGTTGTTTCGCGGCATAGCGGGACGGGCTTTTGAGCGCCGTTTCCAGCTTGCTGACCATGTGGAAGTTCGTGATGCTTCGCTCGAAAACGGGCTGTTGCACATTGATCTGGTTCGCGAAATTCCCGATGCAATGAAACCACGCAAAATTGCCATTACCGCCGGTGCTAAGCTGGTTGAGGGCAAAGTTGCGGCCAAAGCGAAAAAATAACGCAGTTTGTGTTTCGTTGTAAATGTACGGGCGGTCAAATTGGCCGCCCGTTTTGATATCAGGCTGATTTTTTGCGGTTAAACAGGTGATCTATGGACAGATAGCCGGCACCTTTGATTACCAACACCAGCATGACAAACACCCAGAGCAGGCGTTGGTCGGAAATCAGGGCATCGGGGAAACGGTCAAACATTGCGCCAATGGTTTTTTCATCGGCTCCAAGATAGTTGATATCGACAATTGTCTGAACGGCCATGAAGCCGATCATGCCGAGCGCTGCGGCTCTGGTCAGCAGGCCGATAACAATCAGTATCGGCAGGAAGAACTCCGTATAGGTCCCGGCAAATACGACCAGGTCGGATAAAAATGACACGCCAGAGGTGTCGTAACCCGCTGCCTCTACTGCGCTTGGTACAATCTGGAAATAAGCACCATCCTGAATCTGGAAAAACCCGCCGATGCCTTCGCCGACTTTGGTGAAAAACGAGCTCATGTAGTAGAGAAAAAATACTGACAGGAATACCAATCTGGCGCTTAGACCCAGAAGCCAACCTTGGGCTAGGCGCGAGATGGTGCCGAATATTGAGCAGTACAGGTTCTGGAAAAATGAAATCATAGGTGGTCCCCAAGGTTAACTCGTTGTGTTTGATATTGCTGTCATCGCGCCGCTGGTCAACATCAAGGTGATGGCAGCGGACGCATCGAAATTCTGATCGGCCTGCATAGCAGTCTCAATGCTTTCACCCAGTGTGTGACTGCTGGCCAGGTTTTCAATAAATGGCGTAGTGGCATGGTCTAACTGGCATGTTTCCACTACCAGATTTGGTCGGGTGATTAATACTGCCGAGATATTTTCGTTTTTTTCAAAATTAAGTTCTGCTGAACTGTTTTCACGCGAAGAAAAAAGGTGATGCAGCTGGTAGGCAGATTTTATCAACCTGGTTGCCGGGTGAACATCAAAACGGGTATTCATCAGATTGTCGGGTTTGATTTCGCCCAGCAACGCGCCATCAAGTGGTTGGGCGTCGGCTGCATGGTAGGCGTCGATCCATGATATTTCCACTTGCGCCACATCGCTCAGGAACGGGTAATTTGCAAGCGGGGCAAAAGCCTCGAGAAACTGCGGAAATTCTTCGCCATAAGCCTGCATCATTGGAGATGAGGGTGGATGGGAGGCAATAAACGCGCGGGTGAGTGTGGCAAAATTTTCTTCACCGATGATGGTTTTGATTGAGGGAAAAGTCTCTGCCATTGCCTCCATCAGGCTGACTACAACATTGTTGCGGTAGACGGAAAAACGTTTGGGTGCGGGGTTGCCGTTTGGGCCAACCATCCCGGCTGGAATTTCCAGATCCGGATCAAGCAATGCCGGTGCAAATTTGTGATTTACAGAAAAGCTGGCAGGTTCATCCGTCGTGTTTTTGTGCAGGCCTTCAGTGGACATTGGCACTTGTCTCAAATGCAGTGTCTTTTTCTTTAGGCGCTGTATGCAAATTGCGTCCCAGATATTTGTCAGCGCGTGCAGCCTCGGCGGCCAGAACCGGCCAATCGGGAATATCTGCATCCCATTCAATCAGGCTGGGCAGGGGGCCGGTAAGGGACAAAGTGAGTTTATAAAGTTCCCAGACATCATCGCATATCTCGCGGTCATGGGCATCAATCAGTAATGGCCGCTGGTGATCATCTTTATCATGGGCATGACCGGCCAGGTGTAATTCGCGAACTTTGTTGAGCGGGTAGGCGCGAATATATTCCTGGGGGGAATAACCGTGATTGGTGGCGGAAACAAATACATTATTGACATCAAACAACAAACCGCAGCCGGTGCGCTCAGCAATGGCTGCCATAAAATCAAATTCCAACCAGGTGGACTGGGCGAAAGCGACATAGGTGGATGGGTTTTCAATCAGAATCTGGCGACCAAGATATTCCTGCATCTCGTCCACATGTTCACAAACGCGTTGCAGGGTTTCATCGGTGTATGGGGCGGGCAGCAGGTCATTATAAAAAACATCATCATGGGTGGACCAGGCCAAATGCTCTGAGACCATGCCTGGTTGATAGCGATCAACAACAGCCTTGAATCTGGCCAGATGATCGCGATCAAGGGGCTGTTCACCACCAATCGACATGCCAACACCGTGGACACTTAAGGGATAATTTTCGCGGATTGCTGTGAGTTGGGCGTGCGGCATTCCGCCGGCGCCCATATAATTTTCCGCATGGACTTCAAAAAATCCAATTGGCGCATTTTCCTGCAGAATCCGGGCGATATGTTCAGGTTTTAACCCGACCCCGGCGCGAGCCGGGAGCGGGGAATTTTCGAAAGATTGATCAGGGAAACTGGCGGACAAAATGGTCTGCATGTAGTTGCAAGGCTCCTAGATATCCGTGTTTGGGTTAACCCTGACAATCATCCAATCGAGATGTCACTTATGCAGGGACGTCGCGTTTCAATTCTGTCAGAGAACCTTTGCGGCCGCCTGGAAGCTCCATGGTTAGGCATGTTCCAGCTTCAACAGCTTTGAATGCGTTACCTTGATAGTCAACTTTTGAAGTGCCTGCACAAGTAGTGCCAGCGCCAGCTTTACAATCGTTTTTACCAGCCAGTGCAACGCCATAGCATTTTTCTTTAGCCTGGGCCTGGGCCGGAGTTGTGAGCGAAACTGTAGATACAGCGGCAGCAACTGCAGCGGCAACGATAGTGACAGAAGCGAGTTTGATTGACATTTGGTAGTCTCCTAGAAGTTACAAGTTTTGGTAGTCTTGAACACAAGTGTTTTGTGATCGTCGGGCTAACATCGTAATTTTTTTGATAAAATGGAAATCAAATAATCGGCCCTGATTATAACACAATAGTGATCAATTTGATGTGATTGTGACGAGACGGAGAAATTTGTCAACAAAGTTTACTCATTACCTTTTCGATATCATCGTGTGTGGTGGCAAAACTGGTGACAAACCGGTAAAGGCCCTCATGTTTTTGCGGCTTTTGCCTCAATGATGCGGGTACATGCCAGGGATAAAAACTGGTGCCCTGCTTTTCCAGTAAACCGGCAACATCCAATGGCAGGATACAAAAGACCTCATTGCTCTGGGTGGCCCAGCCCAGTCTGGCGCTGTTTGAACCTTCGATTGCCTGGCGCAGAATGTCGGCCATTTTATTGGCGTGGCCGGCCAACTCAAGCCACAGACCATTTTCCAGATAGGCATCATATTGAGCAGCGAAAAAGCGGGATTTGGAATGAAGCTGCCCGGCACGTTTGTGCATGAATGTCATTTGTTCTGCCATATCAGTATCAAACAGAACAATTGCCTCGGCGCACCAGCAGCCGTTTTTTGTGCCGCCGAAGGACAGGATATCGACGCCGCTTTTCCAGGACATTTGGGCCGGAGTGGTATTTAGATGAACAAGTGCATTGGCAAATCGTGAGCCGTCCATATGAAGGGGTAAATTTTTTGCTTTGGCTATGGCGGAAATTTCCTGGATTTCATCTAGCGAATAGACCGTACCGGCTTCCGTTGCCTGGGTGAGGCTAA
Organism: Rhizobiaceae bacterium; assembly: GCA_021648425.1. GTDB lineage: Bacteria > Pseudomonadota > Alphaproteobacteria > Rhizobiales > Rhizobiaceae > JAAEMP01. The sequence goes on along the minus strand of JAKISV010000003.1, from coordinate 24,692 downwards.
TGGCGGTGGCCTGTCCGTAATGCACAAAACCCGGATCAAAACGCTCTAATCTGGAAACGAGGTCATCGGGATCAATTTTACCAAAGGCACCATCAACACCCACCAGCCTGCCGCCACCTGAAAATAATTCGGGCGCACCGCACTCATCTTCAATCATATGCGCTTCGCGGTGGCACAATGAAATGCCGCCGGGTTTAGTATAAGCGGCCAATGCAAGGGAATTTGCTACTGTGCCGGTGCCGACAAAAAACACCGAAACATCTTTTTCGAATATCTCGCTGAATTTGGCTTTGACTTTTTTATCCAGATCGCTGTCGCCATAGGCGGCTGCATAGCCCGTTGATTGGGCTTGCAGGGAGGCGTTGATCTGAGGTGCCACACCGGACCAGTTGTCGCTGGCAAAGTTCATAGGGCTATTCTCCATTTTGACAATTGTATAGAACTGCAAATCTGGTCATTTGCAATAGCTGTAATTGAGTTGATGCGCCAGAATAAGCCGGATACTCTAGTTCTATTGTTTGTCAAACTCCCGGGCAGATTAGGTGTTTTGGAGCCTTATTGGGTCTGTTGAGTAATTATGTAGCGCATCGTGGCCTTGTATTATTTGGTAATTTCTGGCAATTATGACCAGTTAGGACAGGTATGCTGTCTTTATTTGATAATTCAGACTTGCAACTGCGAAACTGATTTAATATTGTAGTCAATCTCCTTATCGGAAACATTGGCCTGCGATAAATTGAATTTTATCGGGCGGAATGGTTTGGAGACTCTCGCGGATTGTTTGTACTTAACGCGATGGAATATTGAGTCCACCGGTTTGCTGAAATTTGTATCGCTGAATGGCGGACTGTTAGGGTTCGGTAGAAACGTCGAGTGTTTACTGACGGTATTGCGGGGAAATCCGGGTTGCAGAATGATTGATTACTTTAGGAGAATATGATGCGAGGCAGTTTTTCAGGGAATGAAGTCAGTGCTGGACAGCCTGGTCAATCGGGAAATAAAGAATCGCATTTTTCCGGGTTTCCGCAAAAACAGGGGCTCTATGACCCGATAAACGAACATGATTCCTGCGGGGTTGGGTTCATCGCCCAGATGAAGGGTGTTGCATCACACCAGATCGTTCGTGACGGCATTCAAATTCTGGAAAATATGACCCACCGTGGTGCGGTGGGTGCTGACCCTTTAATGGGTGACGGGGCGGGTATGCTGGTGCAGATACCGCATGAATTTTTTACCGGCTCCACTGCCGGTCTGGAATTTGAACTGCCTGCATCTGGTGATTACGCTGTTGGCCAGGTATTTTTACCGCGCGATGAAAAAATCAGAGCTCATGTGAAAGATGTTATTGAGGCTGTGTGCAGCGAAGAAGGCAAAACTATTCTAGGCTGGCGCGATGTGCCGGTGGATAATTCCAGCCTTTCGCAGGACCCCGAAATTGCCGCCACTGAACCAGTCCACGCCCAGGTTTTTGTCGCCCGTAAAGGCGGCAGGAGTGATGATGATGATTTTGAGCGGCGGATATTTATCCTGCGCAAAGTGATTTCGAACCGGATTTTTGCCGAGACAGAGGGGCGTGATAACGGGTTTTATATTGTCTCGCTGTCATCGCGTACTATTGTCTATAAAGGCATGTTTCTGGCCTATCAGTTGGGGGCGTATTTCAAGGATTTATCTGACCCTTCGTTTAAATCTGCGCTGGCACTGGTGCACCAGCGATTTTCGACCAACACATTTCCCTCCTGGAAGCTGGCGCATCCCTACCGGATGGTGGCGCATAACGGGGAAATCAATACGGTTCGCGGCAATGTCAACTGGATGGCGGCGCGTCAGGCTTCAGTATCCTCACCACTGTTTGGCGAAGATATCCATAAGCTGTGGCCAATATCGTATGAAGGGCAATCCGATACCGCCTGCTTTGATAACGCATTGGAATTTCTCATCCAGGGCGGTTATTCAATGGCCCATGCGGTGATGATGTTAATTCCTGAGGCGTGGGCCGGTAATCCACTGATGGGTGAAGAGCGACGGGCTTTTTATGAATATCATGCTGCCTTGATGGAGCCCTGGGACGGGCCTGCTTCTGTTGCGTTTTGTGATGGCCGTCAGATTGGCGCAACGCTTGACAGAAACGGGCTTCGTCCCGCGCGTTATTTTGTTACCGATGATGATCGCATAGTGATGTCGTCGGAGGCTGGCGTTTTGCCGGTGGATGAAAAGAGTATCATTCGCAAATGGCGATTGCAGCCGGGCAAGATGCTGCTGGTTGACCTGGAAAAGGGTACGATAATTTCCGATGATGAAATCAAGCGGGAATTGGCCGGAGCTAAACCTTATAAAGAATGGCTGGCGCGTTCGCAGATTGTCATTGAAGATATGGCGGTTTCAATCAAACAGTCTAAACATGGTGCGGCTGCACTGTTGGATCGACAGCAGGCGTTTGGTTATTCGCAGGAAGACATCCGAATTTTGATGACGCCGATGGCGACAACAGGTCAGGAGGCTATCGGTTCGATGGGAACTGATACGCCACTATCTGCCTTGTCGCGGAAATCCAAAACGCTTTACACGTATTTCAAGCAGAATTTTGCCCAGGTGACCAACCCGCCGATCGATCCTATCCGTGAAGAATCCGTAATGAGCCTGGTGTCATTTATCGGACCCAGGCCCAACCTGTTTGATCTTGAAGGTCTGGCAACCAGCGAAAAGCGACTTGAGGTTCGCCAGCCTATCTTAACCAATGAAGATCTGGAGAAGATACGCGGCATCGGAGATATTGCAGATAATCAGTTTTTAACGCGCACGCTCGATATCACCTATTCGGCATCAAGAGGTGGCGAAGGGATGGAAGGTGCAATCGAGCGGTTATGTTCCAAGGCGGACGAGACAGTGGGGCGCGGTTACAATATTATCGTTTTGTCTGATCGTCATGTGAGTGAAGACCGGGTGGCTATTCCGGCTCTGTTAGCCACTGCTGCTGTTCACCATCATCTTATTCGTAAAGGATTGCGTACCTCCGTGGGACTGGTGGTTGAATCAGGCGAACCACGAGAGGTACATCATTTTGCGGCGCTGGCTGGCTATGGCGCCGAGGCGATTAACCCTTATCTGGCGTTTGAGACGCTTGGTGAACTGCATGCCAATGGTGAATTTCCAGAAGAGGTTGACGCGTTTGAAGTGGTGCAACGCTACATCAAGGCGATTGATAAGGGTTTGCTGAAAGTGATGTCGAAAATGGGTATTTCGACTTATCAGTCTTACTGCGGGGCGCAGATTTTTGATGCGGTGGGGCTTTCTACGGAATTTGTCGGCAAATATTTCACCGGTACTGCTACCACTATTGAAGGCGTTGGATTAGCCGATGTGGCGCGTGAAACCGTGCATCGTCACGCCCAGGCATTTGGCAATGTGCCGGTGCTGGCTGAGGCGCTTGATGTGGGGGGTGAATATGGTTTGCGTCTTCGTGGTGAAGACCATGCCTGGACTGCACCGGTTGTTAGCTCGCTGCAACATGCGGTGCGTGGCAATTCACAGGAGAAATACCGCGAATTTGCCCGGTTGGTAAATGAGCAATCAGGGGTAAATCTCAACATTCGCGGATTGTTTCGCATCAAAGATGCAAAAGAAACAGGCCGTGAGCCGGTTTCAATCGAAGATGTCGAACCGGCGGTGGAGATCGTCAAGCGGTTTGCCACCGGGGCGATGTCTTATGGTTCGATTTCGCGCGAGGCCCATAGCAATCTGGCAATCGCCATGAACCGCATCGGCGGCAAATCCAATACCGGTGAGGGCGGTGAAGAAGCGGACCGGTTTGAACCCGAACCCAATGGCGATTCTATGCGCTCGGCCATCAAACAGGTAGCGTCCGGGCGATTTGGGGTGACAACGGAATATCTGATCAATGCCGATATGATTCAGATTAAAATGGCTCAAGGGGCAAAACCCGGTGAAGGCGGGCAGTTGCCCGGTCACAAGGTCAATGCTGTCATTGCCAAGGTGCGTCATTCAACCCAGGGGGTGGGGCTGATTTCGCCGCCGCCGCACCATGATATTTATTCAATCGAAGATCTGGCGCAGCTTATTTATGATTTGAAAAATGTAAATTCCAAGGCTGATATTTCAGTTAAGCTGGTGTCTGAAGTGGGCGTTGGCACGGTTGCGGCAGGTGTTGCCAAAGCGCGGGCGGACCATGTGACTATTTCCGGCTTTGATGGCGGTACGGGGGCCAGCCCGCTGACCTCAATCAAACATGCCGGCGGTCCCTGGGAAATCGGGTTGGCGGAAACCCATCAGACTCTGGTGTTGAATAAACTGCGTTCACGCATCGCAGTGCAGGTTGATGGGGGATTGCGCACAGGGCGCGATGTGGTGATTGGTGCCTTGTTAGGGGCGGATGAATTTGGTTTTGCTACAGCACCGCTGATTGCTTCGGGCTGTATCATGATGCGCAAATGCCATTTGAATACCTGTCCGGTCGGCATTGCCACCCAGGACCCGGTTTTGCGCCAGCGTTTTACCGGCACGCCGGAGCATGTGGTGAATTATTTCTTCTTTGTGGCGCAGGAAGTTCGCGAGTTGATGGCTGAAATGGGATTTGCCACCATGGATGAAATGGTGGGTCAGATCGGCACGCTTGACCAGAACAAGGTGGTCAAACACTGGAAGGCCCACGGGCTTGATTTTTCGCGATTGTTTCACAAGCCGGTGGTTACAGGTGAAGTTGGAATCTTTCACAGTGAAACCCAGAATCATCATCTGGAGGAAATCCTCGACAGGAAACTGATTGAACTGGCAAAACCGGCATTGGACGATGAAACGCCGGTAAAAATTGAATTGCCGATTGATAATTCAGTGCGTTCTGCCGGTGCGATGCTGGCTGGGCAGGTGGCGGCGAAATATGGTCATGAGGGACTGGGAGATGAAACCATCCATATCAAGTTTAATGGCACTGCGGGACAAAGTTTTGGTGCCTGGGCAACGCGTGGCACTACGCTGGAACTTGAAGGTGAAGGCAATGATTATGTCGGCAAGGGATTATCTGGTGGCAGGTTGATTATTTATCCGTCGCGAGAGGCAAAAAATCTGGTGCCGGAGGAGAGTATAATCATTGGTAACACGGTGCTTTATGGTGCGATTGAAGGGGAATGTTATTTCCGTGGTGTGGCAGGTGAGCGTTTTGCCGTTCGAAATTCCGGAGCAACTGCAGTGGTTGAAGGGGTGGGCGATCATGGTTGTGAATATATGACTGGCGGTGTGGTGGTGGTGATTGGCAATACCGGGCGCAATTTCGCGGCAGGCATGTCGGGCGGTATCGCTTATGTGCTGGATGAAACCGGAGATTTCGCAGCGCGCTGCAATCTGGCAATGGTTGAGCTGGAGCCGGTGCCGGAGGAAGATGATCTTCTGGAAAAAATTCACCACAGCAGTGGCGATATCGAACACAAGGGCCGTATTGATGTATCTTCAGACATGACGCGATTTGATGAAGAACGATTTCAGCAGATGATTACGCGGCACATGAATTATACAGGCTCTGGCCGGGCAAAACTTATTTTAGACAATTGGGAAGAATACCGGCCAAAATTTGTGAAAATCATGCCGGTGGATTATCGCCGGGCATTACAGGACATGGAACAGGAGCGGTTGTACGCTTCTTCGGTGGGTTGATATTATGGGTAAAGTAACAGGATTTCTGGAAATTGACCGGCAGGATCGAAAGTACCGCACGGCCTCGGACCGCATTCGCAACTATCATGAATTTGTCATTCCTTTGTCTGACAGTGCGCTGAAAGATCAGGCGGCGCGCTGTATGGATTGCGGTATTCCTTATTGTCATTCGGGCTGTCCCGTGAGCAATCAGATACCGGACTGGAATGATCTGGTATATAATGACAATTGGCGCGAAGCGCTGATCAATCTGCATTCAACCAACAATTTTCCCGAGTTTACCGGCAGAGTCTGCCCCGCGCCCTGCGAAGCTTCATGCACTCTGAATATCACGGATGAGCCGGTGACTATTAAGTCTGTTGAGTGCGCGATTGTTGATCGTGGTTGGCTTGAAGGGTGGATTGAACCGGAGATAAGCCTGGTAAAAACCGGCAAAAAAATAGCAGTGATTGGCGCCGGTCCTGCCGGCATGGCTTGCGCCCAGCAATTGGCACGGGTGGGCCATGAGGTGCATTTATATGAGAAAAACGCCAAGGCCGGTGGATTGCTGCGTTATGGAATTCCTGATTTCAAAATGGAAAAACATATTATTGACCGCCGCGTTGAGCAGATGGAGGCCGAGGGTGTCGAATTCCATTATAATAGTGATGTTGGCGGTGAAGTTTCGTTTGATGAAATTTCCAAATCTCACGATGCCATGGTGATAACCATAGGCGCTGAAAAACCCCGCGATCTGCCTATTGAGGGCCGTGATCTTGATGGTATTCATTTTGCCATGGACTTTTTACCCCAGCAAAACCGTCGGGTTGGGGGTGAAAACCTGGGCAATGTGGGGCCTATATTGGCCAGCGGAAAACATGTGGTTGTGATCGGTGGGGGGGATACAGGATCTGACTGTATCGGTACTTCCGTGCGCCAGGGTGCGCTTAGCGTAACCCAACTTGAAATCATGGAAAAGCCGCCAAAACATGAAGACAAGATGATGACGTGGCCCGACTGGCCGATGAAACTTCGAACCTCGTCCTCTCATGAAGAGGGTGCTAAACGCGAATTTGCTGTTACCACATTAAAATTTGAGGGCAAGAACGGGGCAGTGAAATCCCTTGAATGCGCACGGGTGGATGAAAACTTCAAACCGGTTGAAGGGTCACAATTCAAACTGAAAGCTGATCTGGTGTTTTTTGCCATGGGGTTTGTTTCGCCAGTTCATGAAGGGCTCCTGGAAAAACTTGGCGTAAAACTTGATAGTCGGGAGAATGTTGCGGCTACCATGGATGATTTCAAGACCAGTGTTGATGATGTCTACAGTGCCGGTGACTGTCGCCGGGGTCAGTCACTGGTTGTGTGGGCAATAACAGAAGGTCGTCAGGCAGCGCGCAGCGTGGATAAAATTCTGATGGGATCGAGTAATCTGCCGAAATAAGACTATTGCGTGATTTTTGCTGGTTCAGGTTCTTTCTGAACAGCAATTTCAGGGGTGGCTTCAACATCTTTGCTTTTGGCAGTTTGGGGAACCTCTTTTGGAACCTCATTGGCAACAATACCGTAATGGTCAACCCGGCCGGGATAAGTTTTGGGTATTACGCCATCGTACACCAGTTTATAACTGACGCTGTTTTTCCAGTCGTCTTCTATTTGCGGCGATTTGCCGCCAGCAAGTTGGCTACCGCCGTCAAGTGCAGGTCCAGCCAGGGAATAAACGATTGTTTTACCGGTTTTGGCAGGGTCATATTGGGGTTCAATGGGGCCTGTGTCTTCTATGCCGGGCAACGATACAAGAAGTGCGGGTGTGCCAATGCCGGTAAGTTTGCGGATGGCTTTTCTGGCGTAAAAGGCCAGTTTGCGCTTGCCGACCCTGCTCATGTTTATGCCATCGGCATTTCGCAGGCGTTTAATCTGGCCATTGATATCAGGGCCGGCTGAAACAAATTGACCTTCAGCATTGGTAAATCCATCCCAGACATCCACATAAACCCCATTCACGGCTTCGGCCTGAGTTCTGTAGATTTCATTGAAAACAAGGTAGTCCGTCGACATTTTTCCAGGGCGCACCGGTGGCAGCCCCATCCAGATGAACGGGAGTTTTTGTCCCTGAATGCTGAGGGCAAGGGATTTGGTGCGGTTGTTATATTCTTTTAGCCAGGGTTCAGAAAGTTTCGATATCTTGCCGGTTTTCAGACGCATTTGCTGGCGGTCGTTCATGCCGTTTAGAAAAACTACTGCGATCGGTTTTACTTCTGCAATATGAGCCGCGATATCTGCTGGCCAATTCTTGACATCGTCGCGTACAAAGCCGGAAAGTCCTTTGGAGATATTTACAATGATAATATCAGGATTGTCAGCATAGGCCTGGGTAAGGCCCGAGGCCAGACCGCTGGCCATGAAATCTCCAGCCACCAGAATTTTTGCTGCGTTTTCATTTTTCTGGACAATGTTTATTATGGGTGCGGGTTTGCGAGCAACTGTTCTGCGCTTTTTTTGAGGTCTGCGATTTCTCAGTTTTACCCGTTTTGCCTTTTTACGGATATTACGGGGGCTTATAGAATTGCGTTTTCCAAACAGAATTTCAAAAATATTCTTGCGCTTTTGTGGTTTTTTCACCTGAGCATAGGCCGGGCCGGTATAAAACGGTGAAAATTCGGGCGCAATAAATGCAATTGCAACAAAAAAAGTTACAAGCACGCTTAGTGTGCGGAATTTGGGTATCGAGATTGAAATGCTCACAAATAGGTCCTGTTCCGCCTGAAAATTTGCAAATTCAGGCTACGGGATTGATTATTTGTTTTGCAGTTTAACCAAAAGTTCCTTCGATGCATAGCCATCGAGTTTAAACCCGTAGCGTTTTTGACTGGCGCGAATGGCGCCTTTTGAACCGGAGCCGATTTTGCCATCGATTTCACCGTCATAAAAACCCAGTCTTGCCAGATGCACCTGCAGCTTTTTTGATTCGTCCTCATTTAGTGGAGTATAACCACGCGGCCATTGTTTGATGAACGCTTTGCCGCCGCGAATTCTGTCGGCCAGGTGGCCTACTGCAAGGGCATATTTGTCGGCATTATTATAGCGCTTGATAACGTAGAAATTTTTCAACATCAAAAATACCGGGCCTTTGGTGCCTACGGGCAGTTTTAACACCGCTTTGTCACCAGAGCGTGGAAATGCCTTGCCATTCATGCGGCGCAGGCCGAGTTTTTTCCATTGGGCGACAGTTTTGGTTTGATTGGCCAGTTTGCTTGTTGCCAGTCCAGCGGGAATTTTAATTTCATAACCCCAGGTTTTTCCAGACCGCCAGCCATTTTTAACCAGAAGGTTTGCGGCGCTGGCAAGTGCGTCGGGTACGGAATTCCACACATCGCGGGTGCCATTGCCGTCAATATCAACAGCCCAGGCCTGATAACTGGTGGGAATAAACTGGGTGTGGCCCATGGCACCTGCCCATGAACCCACAAGGCCCTTTGAAGTGATGTCGCCGTTTTGAACAATCTTCATGGCGGCAATCAGTTGGGAGCGGGCAAACTTGGCACGTTTTTTGTCGGCATAGGCCAGCGTTGCCAGAGCGCCGGCTACCCGATGCAGGCGTGCCGGATTTTTCAGTGCTTCGCCGTAGGAGGATTCCATTGACCAGATGGCGATCAGGATATTGCGATCAACGCCATATTTCTTCTCGATGATGTCGAGCCAGGATTTATATTCCTTTTTCAATCGCTGACCTTCACGAATATTGGATTCGCGAATGCGCGCATCGAGATATTCCCAAAATTTCGACCTGAATTCAGGCTGATAGCGTGCGGATTCCAATACTTTAGGGATGGGTTCGCGGATGCCGGAAAATACCTGATCGTAGGTTTTGCGTTTTATTCCCTGTTTGGAAGCGGTGGTGTAAAAATCCTTGATCCATTTGCGAAACCCGGCATCGGTACTTGCTTCGGCGACACTTGTCAGGGCCAACACAGCGACAATGGGCAGGGACGCCAACAGGCGAAGTTTTGTTGTTTTGGCCGTTTTTTTGATCGAGCTGGGGCGAATCATTTTGGTCTCCATGTTCTGGAATCTTGATAAGCGGCACAATGCACTGAATTTCGTCAATAATTAGTTTACCATAAAAAATGTGGTTATTCTGGTAACATTCAAACAATTGCGATTTCTAAACTGGTGTATATAAAGTTTCATTGGTAAAACCATATCAATTGCAACCCTACCTGCCGGGAGAACCCATTGTCAGACAATCAACAAACGGTCTGGTTAAAAAACCCGTTAGCAGTATTTGTAGACAATGAAGGTTCTGCCAATGGCGGACTGGTGATTGAGGCTGGCAAGATTGTCGAGATTGTTGCTGGCGGGCAGATGCCAACCCGCAAAATTGATCAGACATTCGATGCGGGTTCCCATGTAATTTTACCGGGGCTCATCAATACCCACCATCATTTCTACCAGACTTTAACGCGCGCGCACCGTGATGCGATCAACAAGGAGCTGTTTGACTGGCTGACGGCGCTTTATCCTGTCTGGGCCAAGGCGGTCAATCGCGATTCGTTCAGACTGGCCACAAGGCTGGCGCTGACAGAACTGCTGATGAGCGGATGTACGACAGTTAGCGATCACCATTACCTTTATCCGGCGGGCATTGAAGATGCGATGGATATTCAGGCTGATGAAGCGGGGCGCATTGGCATGCGTATGACGCTTAATCGAGGGTCAATGAACCTGTCGAAAAAGGATGGCGGTTTACCGCCTGACAGTGTGGTGCAGGATATGGATGAAATTCTGGCGGATTGTGAGAGGGTAATCGGTGCTTTTCATGATCCGGGCGAAGGTTCAATGCTGCAGGTGGCGCTGGCACCGTGTTCGCCTTTTTCTGTTACTACGCAATTGATGAAGGAAACGGCAGAGCTGGCGAAAAAATGCAATTGCCGTTTGCATACGCATCTGGGGGAAACCCATGATGAGGATGCTTTTTGCCTTGAGAAATTCTCATGTCGACCGGTGGATTATCTGGAGGAGAATGGCTGGCTGAACGAGCGCACCTGGCTGGCCCATGGTATTCATTTTGACGATGGTGAAATCGAGCGTCTTGGCAGCCACGGGGTTGGGGTGTGCCATTGCCCGACATCGAACATGGTATTGGCTTCAGGGCAGTGCCGCACGCTTGATCTGGAAAAGGCCGGAGCGCCAGTGGGACTGGGTGTGGATGGTTCTGCCTCAAATGATAATTCCAACCTGATGGAAGGCGTGCGCCATGCATTGATGATCAACCGTCTTACCTATGGAGCGGCGGCGGTGACCCACAAGGATGTGCTACGGTGGGCAACTGAAGGCTCTGCCAGATGTCTGGGGCGTAGCGATATTGGTAAAATTGAAATTGGATACCAGGCTGATCTGGCAATGTTCACGCTTGAGGAATTGCGCTTTTCAGGGGCAGGAGATCCGCTGGCGGCGCTGGTTTTGTGCGGGGCACATCGCGCTGACCGGGTGATGATTGGCGGGCAGTGGAAGGTGATTGATGGCAATCCAGTGGGTGTAGATGTGGCTCGATTGAGGGCCGAACACGGGCAGGCGGCCAGAGAATTCGCCGGGGCATTATCATGAGGCGTTACTGGCAGGATATTGCGCCGCAGACATTAAAGGATTTTGACTGGTCTGACTGGATTGGTATTTTGCCGCTTGGTGCCACAGAGCAACACGGGCCGCATTTGCCATTTGAAACAGATAGTTTGATCGCATCAGGGATTGTCAAACGGATTGCGGACGGATTACCGCAAAATTCAAAAGTCACCTTCCTGCCGGTTGAGGAAATTGGTTATTCGCCGGAACATCTGGATTATCCCGGTTCCAAAAGCCTGTCTTATGATGAGGCGATTGAGAAGTGGATTGGTATTGGCGAGCGTCTGAATTCCCATGGTATCAAAAAAATTATCCTGCTGAATGCCCATGGTGGAAATTCTGCGTTGGTGACAATCGTCACTACCGAATTGCGTCTGCGTTTTTCGATGTTGGCCGTGGCGACAAGCTGGACGCGGTTTGGGGTGCCGCAGGGATTAATAGACCGCGATGAAGTGGCCTATGGCATTCATGGGGGAGAAATTGAAACCAGTGTGATGATGGCGCTTCATCCGGAACTTGTAAAATCCGGTATGGCTGAAAATTTTAACAGTCTTCAGGAGGAACTTGCCAACAATAATAAGTATCTGCGGGCTTATGGCAAACATGGTTTTGGCTGGAAGATGCAGGATTTAAACCCATCGGGTGTTGTTGGCAATGGGGCTGGAGCAAGTGGCGACAAAGGAGAAAAACTTCTTGAACACAGTGTTGAAGGATTGATGCAACTGATCAAAGAAGTGCAGCAATTTGATATTGGTTTGTTGGAAAAATCCGACCGGCTTGTTCAGAACGGAAAACAAAAACCATGAGTAAGAGTGAAATTTTACCTGCTGATCACCCCGGCGTTGCTACCGGAAAAGTTGGTGTGCTGCTGGTGAATCTGGGCACACCGGATGGTTATGACAAAAAGAATATGCGTAAATATTTACGTGAGTTTTTGTCAGATCAAAGGGTAATCGAGTGGTCGCGTTTGTATTGGTATCCGATACTTTACGGCATTGTTCTCAATACGCGACCCAAAAAATCCGGTGCTGCTTACGAAACAATCTGGAACCGGGAAAAAAATGAATCGCCACTGCGCACTTTTACTCGTTCTCAGAGTGAAAAACTGTCAAATTCTCTGAAGGATTTGGCCGGCGTGGTGGTTGACTGGGGTATGCGATATGGCAATCCCTCCATTAAAGAGAGGCTGACGCAATTAAAAGACGCGGGTTGCGAACGCATTGTGATTTTTCCGCTTTATCCTCAATATAGCGCATCAACGACGGCGACGGTGAACGACAAGGCTTTTGAGGTTTTGTCCGGTATGCGTTGGATGCCGGCGATTCGCACGGTTTATGCCTATCATGATGAACCCGTTTATATTCGTGCGCTGGCCGATTCAATCAGAAATCATCTGGCGGGGCTGGATTTTGTACCGGAAAAAGTCATTGCCTCATTTCACGGTATTCCCAAAAGCTACTTTGAAAAAGGTGACCCTTATCATTGCCATTGTTTGAAAACATCCCGGTTATTGCAGGAGGAACTGGGGTGGGATGAGGGTCGATTGATCACCTGTTTTCAGTCACGTTTTGGGCCGGAAGAGTGGTTGCAGCCTTATACGGATAAGACGATTGAAAAACTTGCCAAAGAAGGGGTGAAAAACATTGCAGTGTTTAACCCTGGATTTGTCTCTGACTGCCTTGAAACACTGGAGGAGATCGCCGTTGAAGGGGCAGATATTTTTCATCAGGCAGGCGGGACAAATTTTTCGCATATCCCCTGTCTAAATGACAGTAAAGAGGGCATGATGGTGATTGAAGAAATAATCAGGCGAGAATTGCAAGGCTGGGTGTAGGTTTTTATAATATCAGCAAGGTTGCAACGCATTGATAATAAACAAAAATACCGTGTTTTGCGTTGAAAACACTGTAATAGTGCCTATATGTAAACGGATATATTCATTGGGAGAAAATAATGGATTTTACGGGTTTTGATATTTCCGTCGGGGTATTTGTAATCCTGGCTATACTGATAATTCTTGCCGGGGTTAAGCAAATTCCGCAGGGGTATAATCATACAGTTGAGCGATTTGGGAAATATGTTCGCACTTTGCGGCCGGGATTGAATCTCATAGTGCCATTCATCGATCGCGTCGGCATGAAGCTGAACATGATGGAACAGGTGCTGGATGTGCCAACCCAGGAGGTTATTACCCGTGACAATGCTTCGGTCAGTGCTGATGGTGTGATGTTTTTTCAGATATTGGATGCAGCACGCGCTGCCTATGAGGTTCGCGGGCTGGAGAATGCGCTTTTAAATCTGACAATGACCAATATCCGTTCGGTGATGGGTTCGATGGACCTGGATGAACTTTTATCCAAGCGCGATGAAATTAATAATCGCCTGCTTCGGGTGGTAGATGAGGCGGCAGCGCCCTGGGGTATCAAGATTACCCGTATCGAAATCAAGGATATCAATCCGCCCGCCGATCTGGTGGAAGCAATGGGTCGCCAGATGAAAGCGGAACGTGATAAACGTGCCAGTATTCTGGAAGCGGAAGGCCAGCGCCAGTCTGAAATTTTGAAAGCCGAAGGCGAAAAGCAGGCGCAAATTCTGGAAGCAGAAGGCGAAAAAGAAGCGGCATTTCGTGCAGCTGAGGCGCGTGAACGCGAGGCAGAGGCTGAAGCCAAGGCTACGCAGATGGTCTCAGATGCTATCTCCAATGGTAACCCGCAGGCGATCAACTATTTTGTCGCGCAAAAATATACCGATGCCCTGGCTAAAATTGCCTCGGCCAACAATCAGAAAGTTATCATGATGCCGCTGGAGGCTTCTTCTTTGATTGGCTCTTTGGCTGGCATTGGTGAAATATCCAAAGAGTTGTTTAAAAAAGATGATGATGGTTCGAGCCGCCGCGGGCGTACCACGCCATCAATTTCTGGCGATAAATAAAAAGTGCGGTTATTTATTGCACAACTGACAGGAGGGAATAACGGATGATCATATCCCTTATTACTGAATATGGCGGATGGAGCTGGATGGTATTGGGGTTGGCTCTGTTGATCCTGGAAATATTTGCACCGGGCTCGTTTTTCATCTGGTTTGGTGCATCCGCGCTGGTGGTTGGACTTGCGACATTTGTTTTGGGTGGGGCGGTGTTCTGGGGCTGGCAGGGGCAATTGATTGCTTTTGTAATTCTGTCAATTGTTCTGGTAGTTGTCGGGCGTCGATTTTTGGCAAAACAAAAATTTAACGTCAGCGACGCTCCCCATCTGAATCAGAGGGCAAAGCAGGTGATTGGCCGTGAAGCTCTTCTGGTTGAAGCAATTTCTCAGGGAGTTGGACGTATAAAGCTTGGGGATACCATTTGGCGTGTAAGCGGCGAAGACGCGCCGGTAGGTTCAAAGGTAAAGGTTGTCGGTGAAAAGGCCGGGACGATGTTGATTGTGGAAACAGTTTAAACAACCCCGGCACGCAGTAAATCGTGCATGTGAATCAGACCGACGGGCTTGTTGTTTTCAGTGACAAACAAAGTAGTCAGCTTCAAATCATTCAGCATCGCTATGGCTGTGCTTGCAAGGGCTGTGGGGGCAACAACTTTCGGATTGCGTGACATGATATCTTCGACGCACAGGCTTTGCATGTTTTTATCGATGTTCCTGCGTAAATCACCATCGGTAATGACACCGCAAAGGGTGCCGCTATCATCTGTAATGCCGACGCAGCCAAATCCTGATTTGGATATAGTTTCAACTGCTGCATTCATCGAAGTTCCGGTTGGAACAAGCGGCAACTCATTTCCCTTATGCATTAAGTCCGCAATCTGGGTGAGGTTTGCACCTAGCTGGCCGCCGGGGTGAAATGTCTTGAAATCTCCGGGGGAAAATCCACGTGCTTCAAGTAGAGCTATCGCCAGAGCGTCGCCAATTACCAACTGCATGACAGTTGAAGTGGTAGGGGCCAAACCATGGGGGCATGCTTCTTCTTCGCGTGGCAGGATGAGGCAGATATCAGCCTCACGGGCCAGGGTGGATTCAGGTTTTGAAGTGAGGGCGACCAGAGGAATTTTAAAGCGACGCGAATAAGCGAGAATGCCTTTCAACTCTGTTGCCTCCCCTGACCAGGACATTGCCAGCACCGCATCATCACGGGCAATCATGCCCAGATCGCCATGATTGGCTTCCGCCGGGTGTACAAAAAAGGCCGGGGTGCCGGTAGAAGCAAATGTTGCGGCAATTTTTGAGCCGATGTGGCCACTTTTACCCATGCCGGTGACGATCAGACGCCCGGTTATATTTGCAAAAATATTTATCGTATCCTGAAATGGCTTGCTCATTGGCCCCCGCAGGGATTTTTCCAACGCGGCAAGGCCGTTTCTCTCAGTGTTAATGGTACGAATGGCCGAGGTTAGAATATCTGATGTGTTCATGGTTTTTCATTATCGCAAAATGGCAGTTATGGAAACATTTTTGTTCGCGTTTTGGTGAATGCAAACGCTGAAAATACTGTTTTAGCAACCATCCGTTAACTACAATTCTTTACGATTTGGAAACGAACAACTTGAATTGCGGAATATCACTTGAACCATTGTACCTGTATTGGTCAAAAAGGCCTGATTGGACTGCTGATTTGGGGAACCGGTACGCTGGTGTCGGGTGTTGCCTATGGGCAGGTTGTGACTGATGGTGATTTGTTGTTGCGCCAGACCCAGGGTGTTTTGATGCAGCGGGCGCCCGCAATAGACCCACGGCAGCAAAATGCAGGCGGACAACTGATAGCAGCACCAGAAAATACACCGTTAAATTTTGATGATCAGGCGCAATTAAATAATCGCAGAGCGGTTCAGTCAACAAATCAGCGGGTTGGTGTCGTTGAAGCTGGCGTTGGGCGTGCACAAGAAGATGACCCCTTTGCGCCGGTGGGTATTCAAATCGGTTCATTGAGACTGACGTCTTTTGTCAAACAGAGTGTTGGTGTGAACACCAACCAGCAAAGCAGTGCAAATGGCGACAGCGGTATGATTACTTTTACCGAAGTGAATGCTGAATTGCGTTCCCAATGGCGGCTCCATGAATTGGGGATCAATTTGAATGGCGAATATGAAAATTTTTTGAATGATGAGGTTGACGATAGTCCTGCGGTAGAAATCGACGGCAGTTTGCGGCTTGATCTGGCTGATGGTTTTGCTGCTACCATTGGCGGGAATTACGGACTGGAAAATGAGGCTGCTAACAGTACCAGTCTGACCGCGACGACCGTCAATCAGCCAGTGGTAAACAGTTTTGGTGGTTATCTTCAATTGGAGCGGACCGGGTATCGTTTTGGTCTCAGGCTTCGCGGCAGTATTGATCGAACACAATATGCAGATGCCAAACTGTCCGATGGCAGTGTATTTTCCCAAGCGGACCGCGATCGCACTACTTTTGGCATTTCTTCGCGGGTTAGTTATCAAACCGGGCTTGCCTATAATCCATTTGTTCAGGCGGCTTATTCCAGTAGCGTCTTTGATTCACAGATTGATCGCAACGGCCAGCGCCGCGACAGCGAAACCTATGAACTGCGCGGGGGAATTGTATTTGATATCTCAGAAAAAATTAGCGGGGAATTTTCAATTGGTTATGCGGTACAGGAGTTTGTTGATCCGGGACTTGCTGCCCTTGCAGGCCTCGTTGTTGATGCGAACCTGAACTGGTCGCCCCAGCGTGACACCAATGTTGCTCTGACGCTAGGTTCAGATATTGGCGGTTCAACCGCTGCCAATGATAGCGGTGCGGTTACTTATAATGGTGAACTGGCGATTACGCGCCGCATCAGGAGTGACCTGGAACTCAACAGTAATGTCGGACTGGCTTATACGAACTATGAAGGATTAAACCGCATAGACACGACTTTCACTGCGGGGCTGGGAATTGAATACTGGTTAAATCGCACCTTGTCTTTCACCGCAGATGCCGGTTATGAAAGTCTGGAGAGTTCGCAGCCGGATAATTCCTACGATGGAGCGACGTTTATGCTGGGCGTCAAAGTGCAGCGTTAAAACGGTGGCTTTTCCTTCAGCAGTTCTTCCAGTTCCGGGCGCAGATCTTCTGCCAGATCGCTTTGCCACATGGCAAAGGCGACATTGGCCTTGATGAAACCTTCCTTGGAACCGCAGTCAAAGGTGCGTCCGGTGAAGCGGAAGCCGTAAAAAGGCTGTTCCTTTGCCAGTTTTAACATCGCGTCAGTGATTTGAATTTCACCGCCAGCGCCTGTTTCATGACCACTTAGAATATCAAATATTTCAGGCTGAAGAATATAGCGCCCGTTGATAAACAGGTTGGAAGGGGCTGTGCCCTGAGGGGGTTTTTCAACCATGCCGGAGATTTCAAAACCACCGGCTACCTCTTTACCGGTTTCAACGACGCCATATTTATGGGTTTCTTCCCAGGCGACTTCCTCGGTGGCAATTATGTTGCCGCCGGTTTTATTATATAATTCCACCATAGAGGACATGCAGCCCTTTTTGTCCCGCATCACCATGTCGGGTAATAACAGCGCAAACGGCTCATTGCCGATAATATTGCGTGCGCACCACACGGCATGACCCAGGCCCAGGGGCGATTGTTGGCGGGTAAAACTGGTTTGACCGGCCGGTGGCAGGCTGGCTGCGAGAAGCTCCAGTGCATCGGTTTTATTTCGCTCCCTTAATGTCTGCTCCAATTCCACCTGAATATCAAAGTGGTCCTCAATTACCGCCTTATTGCGGCCTGTAACAAAAACAAAATGCTCAATTCCCGCAGCGCGAGCTTCATCAACGGCATGTTGAATTACCGGTTTATCGACAATGGTTAGCATTTCCTTGGGCACGGATTTGGTGGCCGGCAAAAACCGTGTACCCAGACCGGCAACAGGGAATACTGCTTTTCTAACGGGCTTGAAGGATGTCATTGGAAACCTGATTGCTTTCAAAAGGGTGGCATTATTTCGCGGATTTATGTACAAAACTAGTCAATAACCCGTTGTTCATTTTTTTAAAATGCCATTCAACGGTTTATTTAATGCTAAGTTTTTGATGATAGTTAGAATGCATGTTGAGACTAACTGGTGACAAATTATGAGCGTTTTGGTGACCGGGGGAGCCGGATATATTGGCAGCCATATGGTTTGGGAACTGCTTGATCATGGCGAAGATGTGGTAGTGTTGGACAATCTGACGACCGGTTTTCGTTGGGCGGTGCCAGAAAGAGTGAAATTTGTTGAAGGCGATATCAATGACCAGCCGCTGGTGGAAGATGTGCTCAACAGCAACGCTATTGATACGATAGTTCATTTTGCCGGTTCGGTGGTAGTTCCAGAATCGATTGTTAACCCGCTCAAATATTATGACAACAATACCGGCCGGACTGGAACCTTGCTGCGCGCGGCTGTAAATTGCAGCGTTGACAAGTTTATTTTTTCATCTACCGCCGCTGTTTATGGTACGCCGGACAAACCAGAACCCGTGCGTGAGAATGCTGTTTTAACACCAATGTCGCCCTATGGCTCATCTAAACTGATGAGTGAAATGATGATCCGTGATGTGGCGAATGCACACAATATGCGTTATGTTATTTTGCGTTATTTCAATGTGGCTGGCGGCGATCCGGCCGGCCGGGTGGGGCTTTCCACTCGCGGTGCCACTCATTTGATTAAGTTGGCTTGCGAAGCGGCACTTGGCCATCGCGATTACCTGGAAGTATACGGTACCGATTATGATACGCCCGATGGCAGCGGAGTGCGTGATTTTATTCATGTGTCTGATCTGGTTAATGCGCACTATGTGGCAATGAACTTTCTACGCAATGGTGGCAAGAAATTTACGGCCAATTGCGGCTATGGCACCGGATATTCGGTGCTGGAGGTAATTGACGCCGTTAAAAGAGTTTCAGGCCGTGAATTTGATGTACGGCTCGGGCCACGGCGCGAAGGCGATATCGCGTTAATGATAGCCAACGCCGAGCGACTGATTGAGCGACTTTCGTGGGTGCCCAAATACGATGATCTTGATCTTATTATCCAAACTGCGTTGGCCTGGGAAGACCGACTGGAGAAACTGCGCAAGCAGGGCTGAACGATCTCTCAATTCCAGTAAAATTCACAATGGCCGCCTTGACGCCGAGGGTGTTTTCATGGTGTATCGCGGTGCACTTGGAATGTCATTTGTATGACATAACAAGTGGGCGATTAGCTCAGCGGGAGAGCACTACATTGACATTGTAGGGGTCACTGGTTCAATCCCAGTATCGCCCACCATTTTTCTGGCGCTATCGGCTGGCGCCTAAATGAGCGCTGGGGTTTACTGGCGCTATCGGCTTGCGCCTAAATGAGCGCTGGGGTTTACTGGCGCTATCGGCTGTCGTTTAAATGAGCGTGGGGGTTTTCAGTTTTGTTGTATGATTGACAATAACGTGTTGTCGCGTGGGCGGGCTATTGTGTCTGCTGCGTAATTCACTCATCTTGTCGTTATCGATGCAACCAACTGGATTTGCCCGTGCCGAACGAACAGTTTTATTCCAATCTCACTTCTTTTGATGAATTTTCCGGGGTGGCGGAGCTGGATCAGTATCGCGCTCTGCCTGATGACTGGGTTATTCTTACCAGTGATGTGGTGGGTTCTACCATTGCTATTGAAGCGGGCAAATACAAGCAGGTAAATATGGTGGGGGCGGCCTCAATCATGTGCGTGCTGAATATTTGTGAGGGGGTTGAAGTGCCGTTTTCATTTGGTGGCGATGGCGGGCTGATAGCGGTACCGGCTTCAATTGCCGGTAAAGCAAAAAAAGAATTGCGAAAATTGCAGGCGGGTTGCGGACAGATGTTCGGGCTGGAACTGCGCGCATCTGCAATTGAAGTTGGGGAACTGCGAGCGGCTGGTGGTGAAATTGCCGTGCGCAAATTCCAGTTGAATGATGATAATCACCTGGCAATGTTTGCCGGTTCCGGCACCGCTTTGGCGGATGAGTGGATGAAATCTGATCACCCTGATTATGAAAAATACAAGCTGAGTGGCGACAATGTCGAATTACCTGATCTTGAAGGTTTGTCGTGCCGCTGGGAGCCGTTGCGCAACATTAACGGTGTGATGCTGACGCTTATTGTTAAACCTTCTGGGGCTGCCAAAGTTGATATAGCGGGGGAAATTGCCAAAGTGCTAAAAAAACCGCTTTCCAGTTTTACGCCTGTTAAAGAAAAATCACTGAAATTTCGCTTCCCGCCGCGAGGTTTGGCGGTTGAAGTGGCGGCCGGTGCAAAGCGTGGCAATTGGATCATGCGCTACTGCGGGGGCTTATTTACATCATCAATGCAATGGCTGTGTGAAAAATTCAAAATCAAAATTGGAGATTATGACGGCTCGCGCTACCGTGATGAACTGATCGGCAGCACTGATTTCAGGAAATATGACGGGGCGCTGCGGATGGTTCTGGATGTCTCAATCAACCAGGCGGAAACACTTGAAAAATGGCTGGAGGCTGAATATCGCGAAAACCGCCTGTTATTTGGCACCTGGCGTTCGGCCAGCGCGTTGATGACCTGCATGTTGTTTGATTTGACCAAAGCCAGACATTTACATCTGGTCGATGGTGCTGACGGTGGCTATGCTCTGGCGGCTAAAGAATATAAACGTCGGGCAAAGAGATTGAGCTGAATTTAATCAGATCAGCCTCGTTTTTTTCGCCGCTTTTTCACCAATTTCATCACGGTATTAATTGAGCGGTTTTGCAACCGGCGGGTTTTTTCAACAGTGGTGTGTTTGATGCCGTTGATGTTGGATACATTGATGTTTGAGAGCTTGCCTTTAAAACCCCTGCCACGGCGCACGATATTTTCGCCATTTGGAAGGTAGTAATTGACCACCCTTCTGACTTTTTTACCGGCATATGTCGTAACAGTGGGGTCAAAGGCCACAACGTAAGACACGGGAATACCGCGCTCACCAAGGTAGGCTGCCATTTGTACGGCGGCGTTTGCGCCAAGAGAATGGCCCATAATGATAATGGGGTAGGAGACCTGCTTCTTTCGCGCGCGTTCGACAATATCAATTGCTAAACTTTCCCAGGCCGAGTGATTATAAACACGGGCATCAACGCCTTTTGCCTGCAAGCGGTCGCCGATGACGTCCATGCCGCGAGAGAAGATATTGGCCAGGCCACGCAGCAAGATAACTTCCCCGGTCTGGGTAACATAGGGAGCCAACTGCCTGCCCGATTTAGTTTGGGAGGTAATTTTACCTTTTGCCTGCTGGCTGGTGCTGATGGTTTTGATCGAGCCATCCGTCTTTGTGGAAGAGATGCATCCCGAAAGGGTGAGAATAGCGACCAGTGAAAATGCCATCATCAGTCTGGCGGGCAGTAGGTGTGTTTGCATGAAAATATTGCCTGGTAGTCACAAAGAATCAATAATTTGAAAGATGGTCAACGCATGGTTGATAAAATGTTAATATTCGAAATTCAATGCAGTTTGAAGTCGGAAAATAATTGAATTAGCGCGTGGCGAAGGTATTATCCCGCTACTGTTGCAATTATGCTGCAATCCAAGAGCTGTGCACTTAATAAATGTAAGGAATGATACGTTTCGTGCGCTTGCTATAATCGCGGTATTGCTCGCCAAATTCGTCTTCCATCATGCGTTCTTCGCGGCGCACGCGCAGTAAATAAAGCGTTCCAAATCCGATAATGCCCGAAAATCCGGCAACCCAGTTTGAAAGCAGAAACGGCGCTGCAATTGCCCACAGCCAAAAGGCCGAATACATCGGGTGGCGGACTTTTTCATAAATACCACTGGTTACAAGTTTATGGTCTTCACGAAGATCAAGGCTGACCGACCACATGGCACCCAGTGCTTTGTGGGTAATGCGAAAAAGATAAAGAGACCACAAAAACAAAGCTGCGCCGATAGCAACCATCAGCCAGTTTGTCGCGTGATTTAAACTCGAAATTTCACCGGTGAAAATCCAGATGAGTGGAATAATACCAAGGCCGGTGAAAGAGATAATCATGGAAAATGTCTCAATCGGGTTTCGTGCCGTGCTTGAGATTTTGTTCTTGCGTGAAGTGCGGTTTGGCCGATAGCGAATGGCCAACCAGACGACAAGGCCGATAAACCAGATAATCTTGCCCCAGGTACTCGGTTCGCCAAGTGCTAAATCCACGTTTATTCTCCTATTTTATCTCTTGAGGGTCATCGTGCAATCGTCCCTCATTGTCAATGCGATTCATGGTTTCTGGTTTGCGGGCCAAATCACGTAAAGGAATGGGCCCGAAGCTTTTCAGGAAAAAATCGAAGTGGCAGCGGATATCCTGATACATGATATACTGGCGGTGTGAGCGATAAAACGATTTGCGCATTTTGCGGTAGCGCTGTTTATCCATGACGCGTGAATAGCGCACTTCTTGTATTTGGATTTCTGTTTGCGGCGGATTAAGGTTGAGGGTGAGTGCAGGGTCGGTACCATGAAAGGCTATCAGATCGATGTGGGTCTGGGTTTCATCCCACAGCAGGTTTTTTTGTGACATGACGATTTTTGACATCTCGCGCATTTTTTCTGCGGCCGGGACGAGGTTCATTTTTAACAGGCTGGAACCCAAGGATAAAAATGAAATATTGTTGTTTTTGAGAATGTCAGGATTATCTGAAAGTACCCGGGCCAGGGCTTGAACAGCCCAAATAGTGCCAAAGGAATGTCCAACAATGATGATTTCATCGTGGTTGGAATTTTGGATTTCTTCTGTTAACCGGGCAGCAAAGTCCTCATAGCGTTTTTCTATGGCCGGATTGTTGCCATTAGCAAGGTCACGGGCAAAACCCCAATCGTTGATTGACAGATTCATATACATCATATCGCCGGGCCATTTGATTAAGACCATCACGAAAATCAGAGTTAGCGCAACGGTAGCCAGTAGTGATGTGCATAACAGAGCGCCAACAACAAGTTTCGCAACAAACCACTAGAAAATGGCGAACAAAATTATCAGCAGTAACGGATATATGGTGAAGACACCATAGCGCCAATGGGTACGAAAATAACGAAAAACTGTTCCGTCGAAAAAGAAACTGCGATATTTAGGGAAGTTGGTGAAAAAGCTCTGGGGATAGGGCTGGCCTTCATATCTGGCGATAATATCATGCCAGGCAAATTGAATGAGGCGGGTGTCACTCTGCCAGTTTTTTCCTTTGGTCTGAAAATTGGCAACAGCCAGATTGTTTTGAGGTTCATCAACCACATCTTTGCGGGAAAACTCGACATTCCAGACTTTTGCGAATTTTTCACCATTGCCTGCCATCCGGTCCAGTTGTTGAGAAGGCGTGGTGCCTTCAAAACCGGGGAAATTTAGTATCAGTCGGGATTTAATTTGGTTTGGCACTGGCTTTGACTTACTCCCTGCGGGTTATCACGTGTAAATAGTAATAGACGACCTAAAGTGATTTGGCTGCATCAACGAGATATTTCCACACATAATCGGAAAACGAACGCCAGCACTCAATGTGGAACTCGGTTTGGCCTGTGCGAAACAGGATAATTTCAGATTTACCCAGGATAGTTCGTGAACAGGCCCCCACCGGGAAAACTTCGAGCGACAGGTTTTGCGGGCATCCGGCACTGATTACATTAGTGGCAGCATTGCCGGTTATGGTGATGGCGGTGTTGCGGTGGGAAATATCGACGGCTGAGCACAGGATTCCAGACAAATCGGCAGGCAGGTTCTTTAGTTCCGATTTTGGTTTATCGATAATCAACCATTCATCGGGTCCAAGCCAAAGCGCCGTGCGGCTGCCTTTAGTCGCAGATGATTTGGGTTTTGTTGGCAGCTGAAGAGCCAGTATTTTGGCTATTTTTTTAATCTCATCACTATTGGCGCGCAAAGCGATACGGGTGCGTGGGGCCAGTGGTTTTAACAATACGCCACTGCCGGCAAAAAGCTGCTCGGCCAGTGGATGGATAGCTTGAGTTTCAGCCATTGATTCGCTCTCCTTTGGCATCATAGAAAACCGTGCCGGTTATTTCCACTTCAAGCGTTTCGTTTTCCATTGGTATATACAGGACTTCACCAAGGCGGTTATGACCGTTTTCAATCATGGCCAGGGCGATTGAATGGCCTAAAGTCTGCGACCAGTAGGATGAAGTTACAAAGCCAATCATTTTCATCGGGATGGACTGGTTGGGGTCATCGACAATCTGCGCGCCTTCTTCCAGTATGGTTTGCGGGTTTTTGGTTTTAAGACCGACAAGCTGGCGTCGCCCTTCGGCAACAAGATCGGGGCGTTTCAGACCACGTATCCCGACGAAGTCGGTTTTCTTTTTGCCAATTGCCCAGCCTACACCCGCATCATAGGGGGTAACGGTGCCATCTGTGTCCTGACCAACAATGATATAGCCTTTTTCCGCGCGCATCCCATGCATGGCTTCGGTGCCATAGAGGCAGAGGCCCAGG
>JAKISV010000002.1 GCA_021648425.1 Rhizobiaceae bacterium | reverse complement strand
AAGGAAAGCCGGTTAAGATCGGGCAGTTGCAGCGTTACGCCACTGATAAGGCGATGGAACAGGACAAACAGTTTTTTGCTCGCGCCGCGTCAACCGGCAAAAAAATCGCAGTCGTTGGTGCCGGCCCGGCCGGTCTGGCCTGTGCCCATCGCCTTGCCATGTACGGGCATGAAACAATAATCTATGATGGCAGGCCAAAATCCGGCGGCCTGAATGAATATGGTATTGCGGCCTATAAAACCGTTGATGATTTTGCTCAAAGAGAAGTCGACTATGTCACTTCAATCGGTGGTATCAGCATCGAAAATGACAAGACCTTTGGGAAAAACATTTCACTTGAAAAATTGATCGCCTCGTTTGATGCTGTTTTCCTTGGCATTGGTCTTGGTGATACGGGCAACCTGGGAATTGAAAATGAAGATGCCAAGGGTGTTGAAGATGCCATTCAATTCATCGAAAACCTGCGCCAGGCCGGTGATTTTTCCGACGTGCCAATCGGCCAGAAAGTGGTGGTAATCGGCGGCGGGATGACGGCAATTGATGCCGCTGTCCAGGCAAAACACCTTGGTGCGCGTGAGGTGACGATATGTTACCGCCGCGGCAGGGATCAAATGCCCGCATCCGTATTCGAGCAGGATTTGGCCGCCTCAAATGGAGTTACCATTCGACATTGGCTGCAACCAGGTAGCATCGTTGCTGACGGCAAGAAACTGACGGGCATCAAATTTGAATATACATCTCTTGATGGCGGCAGCCTCGCTCCAACGGGTGAAACCACACTGATTGAAGCTGACCAGATATTTAAGGCGATTGGCCAGAAGCTTGATGGAAAACTGTTTGAAGGTAGCGGACTAAAACTGGCATCAGGCCGTATTGCCATCGATGAAGAGGGTCGAACCTCCAATCCAAATGTATGGGCGGGTGGAGATTGTGCCACAGGTGGCGATGATCTCACCGTTTCTGCAGTTGCCATGGGGCGTGATGCGGCTGAAAGCATCCATGCCCAATTGAACAAGGGAGAAGCATAATGGCTGATATTCGTAATAATTTTGTTGGCATCAAATCCCCAAACCCCTTCTGGCTGGCTTCTGCCCCGCCAACGGATAAAGAATATAATGTGCGCCGTGCTTTTGAAGCCGGATGGGGCGGAGTGGTCTGGAAAACACTTGGCGAAGAAGGTCCGCCGGTTGTCAATGTAAACGGCCCGCGCTATGGCGCGATTTTAGGCAGTGACCGGCGCCTGCTCGGCCTGAATAATATAGAGCTGATCACAGATCGCGATTTGCATGTAAACCTGCGCGAAATGAAAGTGGTAAAACGCGATTATAAAGATCGCGCTGTAATTGCCTCCATCATGGTGCCCTGCGAAGAGGCTGCATGGAAGGCAATTCTGCCGTTGGTTGAAGAAACCGAAGTCGACGGCATCGAACTCAATTTCGGCTGCCCCCATGGCATGAGTGAACGCGGTATGGGTGCAGCAGTTGGCCAGGTGCCCGAATATATTGAAATGGTGGCACGCTGGTGCAAGGCCAATACCAATATGCCGGTAATCGTAAAACTGACACCTAATATTACGGATATTCGTTATCCCGCCAAAGCTGCAAAAGATGGCGGTGCCGATGCGGTCTCGCTAATCAATACAATCAACTCCATTATATCAGTCAACCTCGACACATTTTCACCTGAACCATCCATTGATGGCAAAGGATCTCACGGCGGCTATTGCGGCGCTGCTGTGAAGCCGATTGCCTTGAATATGGTGGCAGAAATAGCGCGCGACCCTGAGACTGCCAATTTGCCTATTTCAGGCATTGGCGGCATTGAAACTTGGCGTGATGCTGCCGAATTCATGGCACTTGGTGCCGGCAATGTTCAGGTTTGTACTGCGGCGATGACCTATGGATTTAAGATAGTCGAGGAAATGATTACCGGCCTGAAAAACTGGATGGATGAATCGGGTCATGGAACGCTGGAAGATTTTCGCGGTAAAGCAGTTGGCAATGTTTCCGACTGGCAATATCTCAATCTCAACTATATCGCCAAGGCCAGCATCAATCAGGATAAGTGCATTAAATGCGGGCGCTGCCATATCGCCTGTGAGGATACTTCACACCAGGCGATTACCAATATGGTTGATGGTGAGCGGCGCTTTGAGGTGATTGACGCAGAATGTGTTGGCTGCAATCTTTGCGTCAGCGTGTGTCCGGTCGAGAACTGCATTACAATGGAGCCTATGGATGCGGGAACGATCGATGAGCGAACCGGCCTGAAAGTCAGTTCTGAATATGCAAACTGGACCCAACATCCAAACAACCCCAGTAAAGTTGCTGCGGAGTAATTGTTGTTGAAAGGCGGAGTTACAAAACAATGACTCAGCCAGGCAAACCCACTACACAAAGACAGAATATCCAGTTTGCAACCGGCAGGCAAAAGTGGCTTGGCCATCTGGCCATGCTGACATTTTCAATCCTGATTGCCGGCTCATTTTCCATCGGCTATCAGGCAGCCCCCCATATTGCACCTGCTGCGCTGAATGCTATTCGCTTTGCATTGGCAACAATGTTCATGGGTGTAACTGTTTTTGTTTTACTGAAGCGTGCACCACGCTTCTCGCGGGAACTTTGGCTGGTATTGATACTTGGTGCATTAATGGCCACCTATTTTATTTTGATGTTTGTTGCCTTGCAAATAACCAATCCGGTTTCAACCGGCGCGGTGTTTACGCTTATTCCATTTATGAGTGCGGTTTTTGGATGGCTGTTTCTTGGCATGGTTTCGCGACCTTCCCTGATTACATCATTGCTAATCGCTGCTTCCGGCTCGATCTGGATGATATTCAGGGGTGATATCAACAGTTTGCTGGCTTTTGACATCGGGCGCGGAGAATTGATATTTCTGGTTGGCTGCGCCTGCCATGCCGCCTATGCGCCACTGGTAAAAAAATTCAACCAGGGCATACCGGTAATTGAATTCACATTCTGGACCTTGGCAGCAACCACGTTTTGGATATTGCTTTATGGGGCGAATGACATCGTAAATACCCGGTGGAGCGAACTGCCCCAGATTGTCTGGTGGGCAATTGCCTATCTTTCGGTGTTTACTACAGCAGTTACATTTTTCCTGGTGCAATTCGCTTCTATGCGACTGCATGCTTCAAAAGTTATGTCCTATGGTTATTTGACGCCAGGAGTGATTATTCTGATTGAAGGCGTAATTGGCAATGGCTGGGCAACCTTGTCTGTTGGACTGGGTGCCGTAGTAACTATTATCGGCCTGGTGTTTCTTGTTTTATCGCCAGATAGCTAAATAGTTGCATAACCAATATTTACAACCAATGGGAGAATGGTGCATATCTGCACTATGAATCTTTTTTGCAAACCAAAGAATTTAGTCGCCTGCCTTTTTATGTTGTTCCTGGTCGGCTGTGTTGCCGGTAACAGCCAGGATTTCGGGAGCGTGATAACCGGCACAGATATCAGTAGTATCGAAGACGGTAGTGCAGTGGGGGAATATGCCCGCCTTTGTCTGCCGCAAAACTACTCCATGACCCAGGCAATTGAATTTGCCAGGCAGCAGGGGTGGCAAGATGCGAGCGATAGCGAATTGCAGAATATCGGCCTTGGGAATCTGCGCCGAAAAATACTGGAGATTCCCGGAGGTGGTGGACGATATCGCGAAACTCAGGCAATTTTGAAATTTAATGGGCAGGATGAAAACATACTTGCCAATATGATGGAGCGATATGACAGGCACGGTAAATTGGTCAGGACCGACTGCACAATATATACAACGCAACAAAATTACCTGCCGATTTGCACCGCCATTGGCAAATTACTTAAACGGCCACCTGATTCAAATCAAAAATTCCAGCGTAGCGATTCTCAGTTTATCCGCTGGAATGTGATAATTGCCAATAAACCCGCCAGTGTGCGTTGTGATGGTATTGGCGCGAAGACAGCAACCGATGAACAAAAATTTGCCGGAACGGCTATTTCGATGGTTGTGGATCAGTCGGTGGTATTGCCGGTTCTCCCAAACAAGGCTAATTCAAACATCGACAATAAAAACTAAAATTTTGGCGGGGTAATACCCGCTTTACGGCAGGCGGCTGTCAATGTGGTGGCCATTAACATGGCTATCGTCATCGGTCCCACACCACCGGGCACCGGTGTAATTGCTGAGGCCACTTCAGCACACTCTTCATAGGCAACATCACCCACCAGGCGTGTTTTACCTTCGCCCTTTTCAGGCGCTGCAATTCTGTTGATGCCAACATCGATTACTACTGCTCCGGGCTTCACCCAATCAGCACGGATCATCTCACTTCGACCAACTGCGGCCACCAGAATATCGGCAGCCGCTGTTATTGCAGGAAGGTCATTTGTACGCGAATGCGCAATAGTCACTGTGGCATTGGCTGCAAGTAACAGATTGGCAATTGGTTTTCCAACAATGTTGGAACGTCCGACAACCACCGCATTGAGGCCGGAAAAATCTTCTTTGCCCAGCGCCTGGCGCATTAATACCATACAGCCAGCCGGCGTGCAGGGTACAAATGCATTGGCGATTTCGCCGGTGCCCAGTTTGCCCACATTGATGAAATGAAAGCCGTCCACATCCTTGTCGGGAGAAACCGCCTGGATAATTTTAGCTTCTGCAATGTGTTCAGGCAGCGGCAGTTGCACCAGAATACCATGAATTTTGTCATCTTGATTGAGTTCATCAATTAACGATAACAAGGCTTCCTCTTTTGTATCTTCAGGCAATTTATGGGTCAGCGAATGAAACCCGCATTCGTGGGCCCGCTTGCCTTTTGAACGTACATATACCTGGCTGGCTGGATCATCACCAACAATTACCACGGCAATTCCCGGAACAATGCCGGTGTTGGAAATCAGCCTGGCTGTTTCGAGCGTTACGCGTTCAACCACCATGGCAGCTGTTGCTTTCCCGTCAATTATGGATGCGGTCACTATAGATTCCCCTGTTTGATTTAATGAATGGTAGGGTTTTTATTATTCCATCACTTGTGCGATAACGACGCTGAATTATCACCTTTGGCAAAATTTCCAAGGGCGTTGTTAAACCGCATAATTCCACAATGAAACATAAATTTCCTTTTCAGTATCTAGTTTAACGATTTGTTAGCCACGCACGTGATTAATAGGTAGTTGAAATTCAGCAATACCGTGTTCGGGGGAAGGCGGGTTTGCATTTGATGCAATGGCTGAATTTCGGTAAAGGTGCGGGGGGCATCTTTCATTCGATTGGGGATAGAAACGAATGAAAGTTGCGCGTGGGGGCCTATGCCCCCCGCACCTTCTACCATCCATTCTATTTACCGCTGTCTATTTTCACCTGATCAAACAGAGCCTCCACTTCACCGGCGTTCACTTTTCCCAGAAATGATGAAAAGTCACCATTTTCAAACATTTGTCTTGCACTGTTAATAATGGCCGTATGGGTAACCCTGCTCAGTGCAGAACCCAGCGATATGCGCGCCACGCCAATATTTGCAAAATCCTGGACGGTATATTTAGCAAATTTCCCGGCCGCAAGGGCATTTACCGGCGCATTGACCGATTTGCAGATTCTGCCCAGTTCTTCAAGAGAAGGTGGCAAAGGCGCGTAAAGCACATCTGCTCCTACGCCTTCAAAGGCCTTAAGACGTCTGATTGCCTCATCAGTATTATATTTGCCTGTCATTACCCCGTCAGCACGTGCTGCCAGAACAAAATCCCCTTCTATTGAGCGTGCCGCTTGAATTGCCGCTTCTATTCGCTCAACCGCAAACGAAAACTCATAAGGTTCGGAGGTGGGAAGTCTGGTATCTTCGATACAACATCCAGCCAGACCTGCCTGGGCCGCCGCCACTATTGTGGTTGCCACATCTTGCGGCGAATGACCGTAACCATTTTCCAGATCACCGCTCACCGGAAGGTTTGTTGCCTCAACCAACTGGCGCGAATGCTCCAGAGATTGCTGGCGGCTGATATTGCCCATGTCTTTGAGCCCCAGTGTAAAAGCGTGACCGGCGGAAGTGGTAGCAATAGCTTTAGCCCCCAGGGCAGCCAGTATTTTTGCAGATCCCGCATCCCAGGCATTGGCCAGAATAAAAGGTTTTCCCGGTACGTGCAGATCGCGAAAACTGGTCATGTTCTGGTTCCTGAAAAAAGGACAAGAGAGATAAACCCGCCACCCAACAGGAGGCAGAGCGGTGAAAAATATTTACGATTAAGGGATGCAAAAGGTTCTTCACTATTGGATTTGCGAAAAAATGGCTGATAACCGGCTATGCCACGCCCGATAAAAACCAGGCTCAAAACCCACATTCCAAGCAACAATATAACCTTCGGCAATAAATCCGGCATCAGGTTTTCCCACATTAAAGGAAACAGGGAGGCTGCAAATATACATGCTGATACCGCCACAGTCAGCCATGCGGGTGGCATTGTTGACATGTTGGTTGCACCGATCACTGTTCTGGTGAGAGATGCTTTATCAATGCCCGGCCATAATCCGCCCAGGGCCCAATAGAGATGCAACGCTGCAATAACAAAAAGGACCAGCGACAAGATTACAGCAATGAACTCCACATATTTTCCTTTGGACGTTTTCTTGTTTACCTGGAATCAGGAATTACCCCTGATTTCCCAGGCCCTCTGAAATGCCAGTCTGGATTGAGCGCGCTCAAAATAGTCAGAAATTCTGCCGCTGGGCCAGTCAAACCCACTGCGTTTTGCCCAACCGGCCACATGGCAGATAATAATATCGGGTACAGTGAAAGTCTCACCCATAACATATTCATTGTTACCAAGGCGCTGCTCTAAAGTCATCATCGCGCGACCCCAGTCCCATTGACAGGATTTGATGATGTCAGAAACGCGCAATTCTTCGGGCAGTACAAAGCTGTGTTTTGCAGCAACCCAGCAGGTGCCATCAAGATCATCATTGGCAAAATGCAGGAAGGAATCCTGTTTTGCCCGTTCAATTGTGCCAGCGGGGTATGTAAATTTTTCGTGCCGGTCTGCCAAAAACTGTACGATGGCCGAACTATCTATAATGACATTATCATCGGCCACCAGAGCTGGCACTTTGCCACTGGGATTAAAGGCCAAAATATCATCGGTGCGAGGGCCAGCGTCGACTATTTCATATTCCAGGCCAAGTTCCTCCAGCATCCACAACACCCGAAAAGCTCTTGTTTTTGGAGAACCAATTAATTTGTACATTAAAATCCCTATTGCTACTTTGGTAGTTAAAGCCAGAATTTAATGACAACCCCTCGTGGCTTTGTCCATTCTTTTTTTGGCGTATTGTCTCGCGACAAAGAATTGAACAACAAGCACACCTCTCCCTTCACTCGATGCATTCCAGCACCAGCGTCATACCTATAAAGTGCAAACTTGCGGGGCTTTCCATAAAAACCTAACGCAGTATTGCTGCAATGCGGCTTTCATCGAAAGCCCCGCGCAGAGATTTTTGGTCTGGTTCCGAAGTAAGCCCACAGTAACGAGGCCCTTTTCGGGTATTCGCCAGCCTCAAGCTTGGGCCACACCCGACATGTGACCGTCCACGCTCTGCTGCTGCCAACCCACGGAACATTCGGCACGCGCGCCGTCGTTTGCAGGGTTGATCAGTGGGAACAGTATATGGGCAGTGGGGGAGACGGGGATAAGATTTTTGAGTTTTTATTGTTACGTAATATCAATTGGTTACTCACTTTTTCGCCTTCTAAAACACAAACCTCACCGTCATTCCTGTGCTTGTCACAGGAATCCATGCCGTTTCCCCATCCACACGATAATTCTCAGGTATGGACCCCTGTGACAAGCACAGGGGTGACGGCAGGGGTGTCATTCTCCCTCGTCATTGTCGGGCAGGACCCACGGTTCGACCCGATGATGACGAAAGGGTGGGGCAAAGATGACCAGGAGATGTTTGTGAGGGCAACGAAGCCGGTTCAGGGTTTGTCGGGCTTCCACCATCGAAGCGTCAGGGAGCTGGTGACAACGCTGACTGAACTGAGTGCCATGGCGGCACCGGCGAGGGCGGGGTTAAGCAGGCCCATGACGGCAAGGGGGATACCGATGACATTATAGATGAATGCCCAGAACAGATTTTGCCATAGTTTGCGCCAGGTGCGTTTTGAAACGGCCAGCGCTTCGCGCACCATGCCGGGATTGGAACGCATCAAGGTTATGCCAGCGGTTTCCATGGCAACATCACTGCCTGAACCCATGGCAATGCCAACATCAGCAAGAGCAAGGGCCGGGGCGTCATTAATGCCATCGCCAACCATGGCCACGGTTTTGCCCTGCGCTCGCAATTCTTCAATGATGCGGGCTTTATCATTGGGGCGGGTTTCGGCTTCATAATGTTCAATACCGGCTGCTGCAGCGATGGTTTTGGCGGTGCGTTTTGAATCGCCCGTCAGCATGATTGGGGAAATGCCCTGTTTCTTTAGGACTTTGATGGCGGCAACGGTTTCTTCACGTATCGGGTCGGATATGCCCAGCAGACCGGCGATAGCACCATCGAGCGCCACCAGGACAGCGGTTTTGCCTTCGTCTTCCCAGTTATTTTGAGTTTGCGATAATTGCGGGGAAACCTTGATTTTGCGCTCGCTCATCATGGCGCGGTTGCCAATGATGATTTCACGTCCATCTACTTTGCCGCTAACACCAAAACCCGTATGGCTTTGGAAATCTTTTACCGGCATCACGATAAGTTCTTTTTCTTCCGCGTAGGCGACAACGGCTTTACCCAGCGGATGTTCGCTGGCTGACTGGAGCGAGGCTGTCAGCAACATCAGACTTTCTTCATCTTCATCGACACTCAAAATACTGGTGACGGCTGGTTTGCCAAGGGTCAGTGTTCCGGTTTTATCGAAAATAACCGTGTCAACGCGGTGAGCGATTTCAAGCGCTTCGACGTCTTTGAATAAAATTCCTGCTCTGGCGGCAGCGCCGGTTCCAGCGACAATGGCCGTTGGTGTCGCAAGTCCCAGAGCGCATGGACAAGCAATAACGAGCACAGAAACGGCAGCAATCAGCGCGCTTTCGAATTCGCCGCCAATCAGCATCCAGCCAGCAAATGTGGCGATGGCAATGCCGATGACAACCGGCACAAAGATTGAGCTGACTTTATCCACCAGCCGCTGGATGGGGGCTTTGCCGCTCTGGGCGTTTTCCACCAGTTTAATAATGCGACTCAGCGTTGAATCTTCACCCACACGCATGGCTTTGATATGCAGCAAACCGGTGCCGTTTAAAGAACCGCCGGTGACGGTGTCGCCGACGTTTTTATCAACGGGCAGGCTTTCGCCGGTTATCAGCGATTCATCGGCCTGGGAGTGGCCTTCATTGATTTCGCCATCGACGGGAATTTTTTCGCCGGGGCGTACAACGATGATATCACCGGCTACTATTTCTTCCACCGGTAGCTCGACTTCTTTGCCATTGCGCAGAACGCTGGCAGATTCCGGGCGCAACGCCATCAGTTCGAATATGGCTGCGGTGGTGCCGCGTTTTGCACGGGATTCCAGAATTTTGCCTACCAGTATCAGTGTAATAATGACGGCTGCGGCCTCGAAATACAGATGGCCTTGTGCATTGGCACCAAATCCAAACAGCATTGCCACAGAGAAGAAATAAGCCGACCTGGTGCCCATGGCCACCAGGGTATCCATGTTTGCGGTGCGGGCTTTAAGAGCGCCCCAGGCGCTTTTATAAAATCTTGCGCCAACCCAGAACTGAACCGGTGTTGCCAATATCAGTTCCACCCAGCCGGGCATGCGGGTTGTATAACCAAGCGCGCCGGCAATCATCTGGATTACCAAAGGCAGGGTAAAAGCAACGGATATGGCCAGCATGATTAAATCGCGGCGATTGGCAGCGTTTGTTTCAGCTTCTTTTTGCTGCTGTTGCTCTTTGCGCTGGGCTGCCGCACTCAGGCGGGGGGTTGCCGTGTATCCGGCAGTTTTTACCGCATCAACCAACAAGGAAGCATCGCCACCCAGCCAGTCGACATCGGCTCTGTCAGTAGCAGCATTCACCCGGGCGTCGATAACGCCTGGTATTGCGTTTAAAGATTTTTGCACACGTGCGGCGCAACCGCTGCAGGTCATGCCGGTAACATCCATGACGACCGTTTGAGCAGGCACTTCAAAACCGGTATCACTGATAATCTGTGCCAATTCAGTGGTGCTGGTTTTTTCAGGTTCAAAGTGAATGGTGGCACGCTCCAGGGTAAGATTGACATTGGCTTCAATCACGCCGGGGGCCTTATTCAACACGCCTTCAACTCTCGAAGAACAGCCTGCACAATGCATGCCTTTGATGGGCAGGGTGATTTTGTCGTCGCCATCAGCGTTTTGCAGGATTGCTTCTTCTGGAGGCGCGCTGGCTTTATCACAGCTTTCGGCTATCTGCTGGTCCATATTCTTACATCCTTGGTGGCTAGCTCTTTCATAAGTTAGCGCTAATGTAAGGTTTCCAGTCAATGGAAGGTCAAGCGAATATTTGGCAAATTATCCGCCAGGCTTATAATTTTCGCAGGGCCACCTGATTTACCAGATGGTTGGAGCCTTTTCGCAGGACGAGATTGGCTCGTGGCCGGGTGGGCAGAATATTTTCTCGCAGGTTTACCAGATTAATATTGCTCCACAGGCTTTGGGCATAGGCGAGTGCTTCTTTATCTGAAATGTTTGAATAGCGATGGAAGAATGAGGCAGGGTCGCGAAAAGCGGTATCGCGCAGGCGCATGAAACGGTCGAGATACCATTTTTCGGCATATTCTTTTTTGGCATCAATAAAGATGGAAAAATCGAAATAGTCGGAAACAAACGGAACTGCAACGCCGTCCTTTGCCAGGTCGGTGGATTGCAATACGTTGATGCCCTCAAAAATCAGAATGTCCGGCTGATCAATAATGGCATATTGGTCGGGCATTACATCATAATGGATATGGGAATAAAGCGGCGCTTTAACCTGGCCCTGGCCGGCCTTGATATCGGATAAAAAGCGCAGCACCTGCTTAACATCGTAACTTTCGGGAAAGCCTTTCTTTTCCATCAGGCCATGCTTTTCCAGTTCGGCGTTTGAATATAAAAAGCCGTCGGTGGTCACCAGATCAACTTTCGGACTGGAAGGCCAACGCGCCAGCAGTTCTTTCAGGATTCTGGCTGTGGTGGATTTTCCAACAGCCACAGAACCGGCAATGCCGATTACAAAAGGCGTCTTGTTGCCGTTGATATCGAGGAAGCTCTGGCGCTGGGCGAACAAAGACTGGGCGGCTTCCACATGAGAATATAACAGCCGCGACAAGGACAGATAAATACGCTGCACTTCATCCAGAGACACCGGGTCATTGAGAGAACGAAGGCGTTTTACTTCGT
The DNA here is from genome assembly GCA_021648425.1 of Rhizobiaceae bacterium. Lineage (GTDB taxonomy): Bacteria > Pseudomonadota > Alphaproteobacteria > Rhizobiales > Rhizobiaceae > JAAEMP01. Next base: position 21,770 of record JAKISV010000002.1, on the reverse strand, counting down.
CTTCCGACAGTGTCAGCGGTGTATCAGCTTTGAATCGTTCCCATTCTTTGGTGGAAAAATAGAGGAAGGGAGAGAATTTGCCGGGCAATCCTTTTTCTTCCACGTGTTCCCAGAATGTGGATTCTTTAAAGGCTGCGGTGTTTTTGTTGATTTCCTGAAGCACGGGTGTTTTCGCTTTTATCTGGATGCTTTTTCTTCGTGGCCGGAGCGGTCGGTTCTTCGTTCCAGTTCATCCAAAACTTCGCTTAGCGCAATGTTTTCAGATTTAAGCAGAACCAGAAGGTGAAACAAAACATCTGCAGCTTCCCTCGTCAACTCATCACGGTTGCCGGTAGCGGCCGCAACTATTGCCTCAATTGCCTCTTCGCCGAATTTTTCAGCGCATTTATGTGTGCCTTTTGCCAGCAGAGAAGCAGTATAGGATTTGGCCGCAGTTTCCCCGGCCCGCGAAGCAATAATTTTTTCAAGGTCCTTGAGTGTAAACATGTCAGTTGAGCCTCATGGGGATGCCGTTATCATTCATATAGCGTTTTGCTTCGCCAATGGTATAGGTGCCGAAGTGAAAAATCGATGCGGCGAGTACGGCGTTGGCGTGGCCGTCGCGAATACCTTCGACCAGATGATCAAGGGTGCCGACACCGCCCGAAGCAATTACCGGAATGGGTACGGCATCAGCGATTGCTCTGGTTAGCGCCAGATCATAACCTGATTTGCGCCCGTCGCGATCCATTGATGTGAGCATGATTTCGCCGGCACCCTTTTCAACCATCTTGATGGCGAATTCCACTGCATCAATTCCGGTGGGTTCGCGGCCGCCGTGGGTGAATATTTCCCAGCGTTTTTGTTCACCTTCACCCGATACGCATTTGGCATCGATTGAAATAACGATGCACTGATTACCAAATTTATCGGCGGCGCTGGCGACGAAGTCGGGGTTTTTTACCGCCGTGGTATTGATGGCTACTTTGTCAGCACCGGCATTCAGCAGTTTTCTGATATCGGCCAGTTCGCGAACGCCGCCGCCTACTGTTAGCGGCATGAAACAATGTTCGGCGGTATTGCGCACCACATCAAAAATGATGCCGCGATTGTCGGAGGATGCAGTGATATCGAGAAAGCACAATTCATCGGCTCCCGCGCCATCATAAGCAATTGCCGCTTCAACCGGATCGCCTGCATCAACCAGATCGACAAAGGAAATACCTTTGACAACACGGCCGTCTTTTACGTCAAGGCAGGGAATGATCCGCGCTTTAAGTGACATTATTATTTCCTGCCAGAATAGCCAGAGCCTCAACCGGGTCGATGCGACCGTCATAAAGTGCGCGCCCGGTGATTGCACCTTCCAGTATTGCAGCATCAGGCTTGGTTAAACGATGAATATCCGCCAATGATGCCAGGCCGCCAGAGGCAATTATCGGGATTTTAACCTCGCCTGCAAGCTCAATTGTGTTTTGCCAGTTAATGCCGGTCAAAATTCCATCACGGTCAATGTCTGTATAGATAATTGCTGACACTCCCGCCCCTTCAAACCGTTTTGCCATTTCGATTATGCCCAGCTCGCTGGCCTGCGCCCAGCCTTCAACGGCCACCTTGCCGCCCTTGGCATCGATGCCAACAGCGACTTTACCGGGAAATTCACGGCAGGCGCGTTTTACCAGATCAGGATCTCGCACCGCAATGGTGCCTAAAATCACCCGCGCCAGGCCTTTGGTAAGCCAGGCTTCAATATGTTCAAGCGTGCGAATACCACCGCCCAGTTGTACCGGATTTTTGGTGGCCTTCAATATCGCCTCAACAGCGGCACCGTTGATGCTTTCACCGGCAAAAGCACCGTTGAGATCGACGACGTGCAGCCATTCAAAACCCTGTTGCTCAAATTCGAGCGCCTGGGCAGCGGGGTTGGTGTTATAAACCGTGGCTTCATTCATGTCGCCAAGTTTAAGGCGAACGCATTCGCCGTCTTTGAGGTCAATTGCGGGGAATAAGATCATGTCAGGGATTCCAGCGCAGGAAATTAGCTATCAGGGCCAGGCCGAGTTTCTGGCTTTTTTCCGGGTGGAATTGAGTGCCGAACATATTGTCGCGTGCCACAATTGCGCTAACCGGCCCGCCATAATCACAGCGGGCTACAACTTCGTTGTTATTGCTGGCCTCAAGGTGGAAGGAATGGACAAAATAGGCGTGCAGACCGTTAGGGCCGGTTTTAATGCCTTCCAGCATTTGGTGATTATTGACGATATCGAGTGTATTCCAGCCGATTTGCGGGATTTTGAGGTGTTTATCTTGTGGCCTGATTTCAACCACATCGCCGCTGATCCAGTCAAAACCGGGAGTTGTGATTTTTTCCAGGCCGCGCGTTGCCATCAGCTGCATGCCGACGCAAATGCCGAAAAATGGTTTTGCCTGATTAACAACCGCATCCTGCAGGGCTTCTTCCATACCATCGACAGCTTCGAGCCCTGCGTGGCAATCGGCAAAAGCACCAACGCCGGGCAAGACCACTCGATCGCATTCAGCAACAATATCGGGTTTATCGGTGACAATAATTTCACCATCAAGGGCGCTGTCACGGCGGGCTCGCTCAAAAGCTTTAGCGGCAGAATGCAGATTGCCGGAGCCATAGTCGATGATCACGGTTTTCATACATCAGTTCTCCAGCGGGAATAAGCCGATTGATTGTGGCTGATTTGGCGGGCGGTGGATGCTGGTTGTATTTTCAGTTGTTTTGGGTTGCGAATAGGGAGATACCGTTTCGGCATCCTTTAATTCATAGTAGCGAAGCTCCGCATCTTCTTCATTTGCACCTTGTATCACGCCAACAAACTGCCAGCCTTTGCGCTGATATTTCTGGGCGATGAGTTCGTTGCCTTCCAGCCAGAGGTAAAGGCCCGGTATCAATGATAAAAACAGTGCGGCATCACGCCATGGAGTGGCCACCAGCAGCAATATAATTGCTACTATTCCAATATAAACGCCAAGAGCCCACCAAAGACGGTGCCATGCCAACCATACCGGAGGCAGCAATACAGCGAAATACGCATTGCCATCGACGAGAAACTTTACCACCGGTTCGTTTTCCTGCGCCTGGGCAGGTGGGGGCAGATATATGCTGTAGGTGTTCATGGGTGTTTCAATAAACACCTATTGCAAAATTCACCAGCCTAAAATCAATCGCGGTGTGAAAAATCAGCCGTTTAACGTGCCTTTGGTTGATGGAATTACGCCTGCCTGTCTGGGGTCTGTTTCCACCGCTTTGCGCAAAGCACGCGCTACGGCCTTAAAACAGGTCTCGGCAATGTGGTGATTATTTTCACCATATTGATTGATGACATGCAGCGTAATGCCGCCATTATGGGCAAGCGCGTGGAAAAACTCGCGGAACAGCTCAGTGTCATAATCACCTACTTTGTCGCGGGGAAATTTCACCTGCCAAACCAGATAAGGCCTGCCTGATACATCAATTGCGGCTTTTGTCAGTGTCTCGTCCATAGCCAGATCAATCGAGGCATAACGGTTTATACCGGCACGATCACCCAGGGCCTTTGAAATAGCCTGGCCCAGCGCAATACCGACATCTTCGGAAGTGTGATGGGCATCGATGTGTAAATCACCTGCGGCCTGAATATTCATGTCAATCAGCGAATGACGCGATAATTGTTCCAGCATGTGGTCAAAAAACCCGATGCCGGTTTTGACATCATATTTACCGGTGCCATCGAGATTAATCTCCACTGAAATATCAGTCTCGTTGGTTTTGCGGCTGATTTTGGCGGTGCGTTTCACTGGTTATGCTCCGAATTTAACTGTTTGCGCTGCCTTCATAACCCGATCATGGTTACAAAATCCATAATCATTATTAACCCTGTCATGTGAATGTGAGATTGCATTGGCTCCAAAAACGCCTACATAAGATTCTAAATTCAATTGCAAGGGCTAGAAATTATGGCTGAACAAAGCGGATTGCCTTCCATGCATGCCACAACCATTGTCACAGTGCGCAAGGGTGGCAAGGTAGTGATTGCCGGTGACGGGCAGGTGAGCCTCGGGCAGACTGTTATCAAACACAATGCACGAAAAGTGCGCCCGCTGGGCAAAGGTGATGTAATTGCCGGATTTGCCGGGGCCACCGCTGATGCATTCACGTTGTTTGAACGGCTGGAGGCGAAACTTGAACAATATCCAGGTCAATTGATGCGGGCATCTGTTGAATTGGCCAAGGATTGGCGCACGGACAGATATCTGCGCCGGCTTGAGGCGATGATGCTGGTGGCCGATAAAAAGGTAACGCTGGCACTGACGGGTAATGGCGATGTGCTGGAACCTGAACATGGTATCATGGCTATCGGCTCGGGCGGTAATTATGCATTGGCGGCAGCGATGGCATTGGCTGATACACGCAAATCGGCGGAGGATATCGCCCGGCGTTCGATGGAGATTGCTGCAGAAATATGTGTGTACACCAATGGCAATGTGGTGATTGAAAGCCTTGACGAAGAAAAATAACTCCCAATTTTTAGATGGATTACAAGTGAATGACTAATTTTTCACCCCGCGAAATTGTATCGGAACTTGACCGTTTCATCATCGGCCAGAATGACGCCAAGCGTGCTGTTGCCATTGCGCTTAGAAACCGCTGGCGGCGTCAACAGCTTGAAGGGCCGATGAAAGAAGAGGTGTTGCCAAAAAATATCCTGATGATCGGGCCGACAGGCGTTGGCAAGACAGAAATCTCTCGCCGTCTGGCAAAGCTTGCAGGCGCACCGTTTATCAAGATTGAAGCGACCAAATTTACCGAAGTGGGTTATGTGGGGCGCGATGTTGAACAGATTATTCGCGATCTGGTGGAAGTTGGCATATCGCTGGCGCGCGACAAAAAACGTGAAAGCGTGAAGGCCAAAGCGCATGTTGCAGCGGAAAATCGGGTGCTGGATGCACTGGTGGGTGAAAATTCAGGTAAATCGACACGGGATTCATTTCGCAAAAAACTGCGCGATGGCTCGCTTGATGATACGGAAATCGAAATAGAAGTGGCTGATAATTCCAACCCGATGGGCGGGTTTGAAATCCCGGGCATGCCGGGAGGCAGCGTCGGGGTGATGAACATCTCGGACATGATGGGCAAGGCCTTTGGCCAGCGCACCAAAAAGCGCAAAATGAGCGTGGTTGAATCCTATGAGGTTCTGGTGGCGGATGAATCCGACAAAATGCTGGATGAGGAGCAACTTGTTTCCGAAGCGCTGCATGCGGTGGAAAATAACGGCATCGTATTTCTTGATGAAATCGATAAAATCGCCATTCGCCAGGATACAGGCGGGGGTGGCGTTTCTCGCGAAGGCGTACAGCGCGATCTGCTGCCACTGGTGGAAGGCACCACGGTTGCCACCAAGCATGGTTCGGTCAAAACCGATCATATCCTGTTTGTAGCGTCCGGTGCATTTCACCTGTCAAAACCATCAGACCTGTTGCCGGAATTGCAGGGGCGTTTGCCTATTCGCGTCGAGTTGCGGGCGCTGGAAAAAGATGACTTTGTTCGAATTCTGACCGAGACCGAGGCCAGTCTGATCAAACAATATATCGCGCTGCTGGATACCGAAGGGGTAAACCTGATAATCACTGATGATGCAATCGATGCAATTGCCGATATTGCGGTGGGATTGAATGACAGCGTGGAAAATATCGGCGCACGGCGTCTGCAAACGGTGATGGAGCGAATTCTGGATGATATATCCTTCAACGCGCCGGATAAATCCGGTGAGACGTTTAAGGTTGACGGTAAATATGTACGCGACAATCTTGGTGAACTGGCAAAAAACACCGATTTGAGCCGGTTTATTTTGTAAAAATTCTAGTTCTACTCATCCTTTATGCCTGCCAGCCTCCTGGCATGGGATCGCTTATCGTCAATATTCATGGTGCGGGCGATTTGAATGCGCTGGGCCTGGGGGGAACCGGCACCGTGCATTGATTCAGTGAGGTAGCCCACCGCATTGCGGCCAAGTGTCATGTTTTCAATCAGCCGCAGGATTTTCATACGATCGACAACCTTGACCCCGTCGCGGCCGGCAAGAAATTTTCGCAGCATCGCACCGGTCTCCTCGTTGTCCAGGTCAGCTTCAGAGGGCAGGGTCACCATCAGGCCACCAGCCAGATCCTGGGCGAGGCGGGCAATTTCGTAGGGAAAACGGGTAACGTTCTGTTTGCAGACGTTGGCCAGCATGTCATCATTCATCCACACGCCGGAAGAAAGTTTTTTGCCTTCATAGGCGGAAGCCAGGGCATTGCCACGGATGGTTTCATTCAGATGGGTCATTTCGACCAGCTTATCCTTGATATGAGATGCATTCGCCGCGCCGTTCATATCGGCAATTTCAGCAGCAGCGCCAATCAGCACATCGCCAACGCCGGTTTTGCAGATGTAGCTGCAGCGGTGATAGGTGGTGAAGCGCTCAACCAGCGGGGCGGCAAAATCGTGTTCGCCATTCATAAATATCCGCTCATGGGGGATGAAAACATTTTCAAAGACAATCATTGCCTCCTGGCCGGAGAATGTCGCGTTGCCAGCATCAATATCGCCATCTTCCATGGCACGGGTATCGCAGGATTGGCGGCCATAAATATAGGTGATGCCTTTGGCATGGGCAGGAATTGCGCCAACGATGGCATAATCTTTGTCTTTTTCACCAAGGCGAATGGTTGGCATGACAATCAGCCAGTGGGAATTAATGCAGCCGGTCTGGTGGCATTTTGCACCGCTGACATAAACGCCGTTTTCATCGCGCGCAGTGATATGCAGAAATAAATCCGGGTCGCTTTGGGCGTGGGGCGGCTTGCTTCTGTCACCTTTGGCATCAGTCATAGCACCGCCGATAACCTGGTTTTTTGCCTGTACCCGGGTGAGGAACTGAAGAAAACGCTGATGATAACCGGTGGCATGGGCCTGATCGATATCAAAGGTGATTGAATGCAGGGCATTTAATGCATCCAGGCCGACACAGCGCTGAAAGCAGGTGCCCGTTTGCTGACCCAGCTGCCTTTGCATCCGCGCCTTTTGCACCAGGTCTTTTGTACCTTCAATAATGTGTAAAAAACGATTTACCGGTGAATTGGTATAGGGGGAAGTGGCGGTGGCCAGATCAGGATTATCGGTCGCAATTTCGTATGTTTGCGCCATTGCGTTGATCGAGGGGCGAATGAGTGGATGATCAACGGGCTCCTCAATCAATTCACCAAGAGCAAAAACCTTCATGGCGCGCCCGCGCAGGCTGGCGATATATTGTTTGGCATTGGTGATCGCGGGATAATCACCCCACACATCGCTGTCCTTATTGGTATTGCTGGTATTGGTCATATTGGCCATCCAATTGTTGAAAAATTGAAGATGTTTTTACATTTCACCAAATTGCCGCTCACTTCAAATTTATTTGTTGCACCTCCCAAGCCAAAAGCCCCAAACGCTATGTTCGGGGCTTTTGGAATGGGGTGGTTCAGGCCTGCCGTTGCACCACTAGGGGGCGCTTTGAGTAGTGCTCGGGCCTGCCTGAACCGAAGGGGTTGGGGTTAGCAATATTTCACATAGACCGTAAAGGGCTGGCCATGATTGTTGTAACGGGTTTCCGCCTGGGTGTAGCAAGTGCGGTATACGGGTGCCGGGGCATAATAAGGGTCATAGCGCGGCTGCAGGGCTGCACCGATGAAACCGCCGACAATGGCTCCGCCAATGAATGAGGCCACATGATTACCGGCCTGGGCCTGGGTAGGGGCGATAGTGGCGCCTGCGGTGATAACTGCCAGAGCAGCGAGAGTGGCGATGGCGCTTTTGCGTACCTTTGAAGTGATGTTCATTTGAGCGTTCCTCTTCGTGTCTGGTTTGTTTAATCGGGTTGGCGGGGCGATTGTTAAGTTCGTCCTGCTGATGATTAAAATATAGCGCTACAAGCCCAGGGATGCTGTGCAATCGATCACATCGTGGATAATATGATGTTATTTCAAAGAGTTAGGTGGGTATATTTTGTTAAACCCACCCAATAACAAGCGGCATTGGGTGTAAAAAATGATAAAATGCCTATAAATCTCAACAGTTTTGATAGGTTTTGGCTTTATCGAGAGTTATAATGCGTTCAATAACTTTAAATGGTACGCCGTTGGGGAGAACATGTTGAATATTCGATATCACGAAGGCGATTTGCCTAATCTTGATTTGTATGGCGCGCCTGCGGGCAATGCTGTTGCAGTTGATAGTGAGGCCCTTGGTCTTAACAATCACCGCGACCGGCTGTGTGTTGTGCAATTGTCACCGGGAGATGGCAGCGCTGATGTTGTCCAGATTGCAAAAGGTCAGACCAGTGCGCCAAATCTGGTTAAACTGCTGGAAAATCAGGAAATTACCAAGATATTTCACTTCGCCCGGTTTGATGTGGCAATTTTGTTGAAATATCTGGGGGTAATGACCGGACCGGTTTACTGCACGAAAATAGCCTCCAAACTTACACGAACCTATACTGATCGCCATGGATTGAAGGATATTGTACGCGAGTTCTTAGGGATCGAGGTTTCCAAACAACAACAAAGTTCAGACTGGGCCGCTGATAAACTAAGCAAGCTGCAGCTGGAGTATGCTGCCTCTGATGTATTGTATCTGCATAAATTAAAAGAGGTGCTCGACCAGCGTTTGGAGCGGGAAGAGCGAAGCGAGATGGCTAATGCCTGTTTTGAATTCCTGCCCTGGCGGGCCAAACTGGATTTAGCCGGATGGCCGGAAACCGATATTTTTGCCCATTCTTAGGTCAAAGACAGTAAACGGGGCCGAGTAATGATTGGAAAGTATGGGTTTTTGTCGTAATGTCGACAATAAGTCAGGCTTGAACAATTTATCAAAGAACACACTCTGGTAGAAATCTGAATTGAACCAAATTCGTCCACATATCGCGACAGAACCGGTAGATCCGGTGGATTTACCCGCTATCAGAGATATTTCCGGCTATCAAATCGCTGAAAGCGAGCAGCAGGTGGCACACCGCCATAATCTGGAATTTATCGGGCGAGAGCGCGAAGTTGGGGATTTTGAGAACGCTGCAAAACATTCGCGGCGGGTTGTGGTGCTCAAAAGACTGTTACCGCTGGCTGGAATTATCATTATTGCCCTGATCCTTGCAGCACTTTTTATGCGGCCAAAGCTGCCCGCAAACATCACCATTGGCAGTGCGGGGATTGAAAACGGCAAGCTGGTGATGCAAAATCCGAAGTTAAACGGGTTTGACCCGCAAAACCGTCCCTATAGTGTGGAAGCGGTTCGCGCTCTTCAATCCGTAGAAGACCCCACCCAGGTGGAACTGGACCAGATCAAGGCGAAGCTGCCTATGGAAGATGGTGTGTGGGCTGATATCATTGCAGGCAATGGCAGTTTTGATGTAACTGAAAAGAAGCTGGAACTGGGCGGTGGTATAAACATTGTCACAACCGATGGCATGACCATGAACCTAAGCGATGCTTACATTGATATTAAGGCTGGCTCTATGGTTACAGATCGCGCGATAAAATTCTCCAGCGATAATGCCACCATATCTTCGCAGTCGCTTGAGATATTTGAAAATGGGGATCGTATTATTTTTGACACAAATGTGCGATTGATAATTCAGCCGCCGGCAAAAAAGCCGGACACCAGGTAACCTGTTAAAATTCTACATCCTTTGAATGTAGTAAATTGGATATTTTTCAGCATGGATATTGCCAAGGGCATAAAAACAAACACCCGTCGAATGCTGCTGCCGGGTTTTCTGGCTGCTGGATTGCTTTTGTTTCAGCCAGGCTTTTCACTGGCCCAGGATTTTTCAGGCCCTTTTGAGGGTATGCAGAATTCTGATGAACCCATACAGATTGAAGCGGATCGTCTTGAGGTTAAAGATAAAGAAGGCACTGCGCTTTTTACCGGAAATGTAAACGTTGTGCAGGGCACAACCATTTTAAAAGCGGCGCGGCTGAAAGTCATTTATGCAAAAGATGGTGAAGGTGCAAATGGCAATCTTGAATATCTTGAAGCGACGGGAACAATTGCTGTTCGCTCCGGGGATCAGAAAGTAACCGCTGAGCGGGGCGAATTTGATATGAAAAAACAAACCGTGCGCCTGAGTGGCGATGTGGTGATTACCCAGGGTAGAAATGTGGTTACCGGGTGTATTCTTGAAGTTGATCTGGAAACAAGTTCTGCGGTTTTGAAGCCTTGCAAGGGGAAAAGGCCGTCGATTCTATTTAGTCCGAAAAATTGATAGAATTATAGGTTTTATTGCAATTTACCCTTTATATTGCGGTTTGATTCGAAACTTGCGATATGCTCAGGAGCGCCAGCTTGAATTTTTCAGATCAAATCTCTCAAATGCCTCATGTGAGGACATTGGCATGGCGATAAAACCATCAAACCGTTCTGGTCCAGTGCATTGGGCAAGTGAAGAACCTGATGCCGGGAGGGCGGAGGCCGTCGATATTCCATTGCAGGAGCAGATTGCCGAGGGCTTAGGCAACAGCCTGGCAAGTGAATTGAACATAGGCGTCAATACAGGTGTTGAAACAATACAGCAACAATCACATGAACCGCGATCGCGCGAAGGTGTATTGCTGGTCAAAGCGATTGAAAAGAGTTTTAAGGGCCGCAAGGTTGTCAACGGGGTAAGCCTTGGTGTGCGGCGCGGTGAAGCTGTCGGCTTACTGGGTCCCAATGGGGCGGGTAAAACCACCTGCTTTTATATGATTACCGGATTAATCGCGGTGGATCAGGGCACTATTAACCTGAATGGCCATGATATCACCAGTATGCCGATGTATCGCCGTTCCAGGCTGGGAATTGGCTATCTGCCACAGGAGGCATCGATTTTTCGCGGGCTTAGTGTTGAAAACAACATTCGTGCCGTGCTTGAGGTGGTGGAGCCGGATAAAAAAGAACGCGAGCGCCAGCTTGATGCGCTGCTGGAAGAATTTTCAATCACACGACTGCGAAAATCACCCTCGATTGCTTTGTCAGGAGGAGAACGCCGACGCTGCGAAATTGCGCGCGCGCTGGCTTCAAGACCCTCATTTATGCTGCTGGATGAACCGTTTGCCGGTATTGATCCGATTGCGGTGGGTGATATTCAGGAACTGGTTCGCCATCTTACCCGCCGTGGTATTGGCGTATTGATCACCGATCACAATGTTCGCGAAACTCTGGGTCTGATTGATCGTGCTTATATATTGCATGACGGGCAGGTATTAACCCATGGCAGCCCGGATGATATTGTTCGCAACCAGGATGTGAAACGCCTTTACCTTGGTGAGCAGTTTACTCTTTAGGAATGTTGGCGTGTTATGATGGGGTCAGAAACTCTCCATCGGTTATGATATAATAATGGCACAATCCATTAAATTACAACTTCGCCAGACCCAGGGCCTGGCCCTTACACCGCAACTCATGCAGTCAATCAAATTGTTGCAGATGGGTTCTTTGGAGTTGCATCAGTTTATTCAAAAAGAGATTGAGAAAAACCCGCTGCTTGAACTCAATAATGCAACGGATGAATTTCCTGAAGAAAGACGCGGGCAGGTTTCTGAAAAACCCGAAAGTGAAAAAAGTACCGGTGAGCAACCTCGCGAACTGGACGGGCAAACCAATGACTGGGATATCAAGGCCATTGAAGAACGGCTTGGGACTTCGCTGGAAAATGTCTTTGAGAGCAATGTTCAGCAATCAGGAAATAATGCTGGTGGCACGGCCTCTAATTCGCCAGGCATTGAATTTTCCGGCAGCGCAAATGATCTGGAAGCTTATGTGGCCAGCCAGCAAAGCCTGCGGGAGGTTTTAACCCAGCAGGCGACTTTAACCTTTCGCCAGAATGATGAACTGCGAATTGCCCGCGATATTATCGATCTGATTGATGGGGATGGTTATTTCAGAAATGACCTGGAGATGGTTGCCAAAAGTGCCAATGCAGAGATTACAACAGTAGCCGACGTGCTTGAACGAATCCAAAAATTTGACCCTCCCGGAGTTGGCGCAAGAAATCTGGCAGAATGCATGCGGCTGCAATTGATCGAAAAAAACCGGCTTGATCCGGCGATGCGGATATTTACGGAAAATCTCGAACTGCTGGCACGGCGCGATTATGCCCGCCTTGCACAACTGTGCGATGTTGATCATGAGGATTTGATCGATATGGCGCGGGAAATTCAAGAGCTGGAACCACGACCCGGTGATTTGTTTGATGCTGCTCCGGTGCAAAATATCATTGCAGATGTGTTCGTCACAACCAACAATGACGGCAGCTGGCAACTTGAATTAAATACGCAGGCATTACCAAAAGTGCTGATCAATCGTGAATATTATGCGCAGATCAAAGATCTTGGCCTTGAGAAGGCCGACAAAAAATTCATGATCGACAATTTGCAGAATGCCAACTGGCTGGTGGCCAGCCTTGATCAGCGTGCACGCACAATTCTCAAAGTTGCCACTCAAATAGTCAAACATCAGGATATGTTTTTTCTAAAAGGTGGAGAATTTTTAAAACCGCTCACGCTCAAGATGGTTGCTGAAGAAATTGAAATGCATGAATCAACCATCAGCCGGGTGACTTCGAATAAATATCTTGCCTGTGATCGCGGTATCTTCGAATTCAAATATTTCTTCATGTCGGGTGTTGGCGGCACGGATGGAGAAGCCAGCTTTGGCGGGCAATCAATCCGCCTGAAAATCGGTAATCTGATTGCGGCAGAAACTAAAGACAGCGTACTGTCCGATGACAAAATTGCCAGCTTGTTGAGCAATGAGGGTATTGATATTGCCCGCAGGACCGTCACTAAATACCGTGAATCGCTGGGGCTGTTATCGTCGATACAAAGGCGTCGGGAAAAAAAGGCGCTTGGTGGCGGTTAAGAGCCTATTTGCATAGCGCTCTTTTATATTAATTTACAAAAACTACATCTTTGCCTTTGCTAAAACGCTTTCAGGGTCTAACATAATGATGGCGGGTCAACAAATTTAAGAGGTAAAAATGAACCTTCGTATCTCCGGAAAACATATGGATATTGGCGATGCTTTACGCTTGCGAATTGAAGACAGGATCGATGAAGCCGTTACGAAATTTTTTGACGGTGGTTATTCGGGCAATGTTACCCTGGAAAAATCCGGTGCCGGATTTGATTGCGATTGTCTGGTTCGTCTGGACACCGGAATCGTATTGCAGGCAAAAGCCAACAATGCTGATCCAACGGCCTGTTTTGATGCAGCTGCAGCGCGAATTGAAAAGAGGCTGCGCCGATACAAGAGGCGTTTGAAAGATCATCATGCCAATGCACCGCGCAAAATGGAAGATGCTTCTTATATAGTGATGGCTGCGCCGGAAGCTGAAGAGGAAATAGCTGAGGATTTTGCTCCTATCACTATTGCGGAAAGCTCCAAACAGATACGCACCCAGAGCGTTGCCGATGCGGTGATGGAGTTGGATCTTATCGATGAGCCGGTGGTTGTGTTCACCAATGGGGTGAGCGACCAACTGAATGTGGTTTATCGGCGTAGTGATGGTAATATCGGCTGGATAGACCCGGCGCGCAATATAAGCTGACTTTTCCGCAAAAATACAAAACGCTTTAGTGCAGACTTACCGGTTGCAGCTCCAGTTCATGGGCATTGGAGAGCACACCACTGTGTTCATCTGAAAGTGCGATCGGGTCACCATTGGCTGAAAACAGCGCCCAGAGTTTCATCTGTGGCGGCAGGCCTGTGACCATCGGGAATTTTTTCATTACCTCGCTGGATGTCATCGGCCGGATATAGGCAATTTTGCTGACACCCAGCTTGGCCAGATCACCCGCACTCATATTTTTGGTAGCAGCGAGTGGATTGAAATAACTGGATTTGGGATTATTTTTCATAATAACGGCCTTTCCAAACATTTATCACAGAGTTTTTCCTGTCTCTTCCAGGTTGGTAATTTCAATTTTGCGAACAAGATTCTCGATTTTCGGCTGAATCAGGTTAATTGACAAAAGTCCGTTTAATAATTCAGCATTGTTTATTTCCAACCCTTCGGCCAATACAAATGAACGCTGAAACTGGCGTGCCGCAATTCCGCGATGCAGGTATTGGCGGCTTGGATCATCTGCCTGTTTACCCCTGATCATCAACTGATTTTCTTCCAGGGTAACTTCAAGATCATCCTGGGCAAAACCGGCGACAGCCAGTGTAATTCTTATGATGTCGGGAGAATGTTCAGCTTTGCTGATCCGCTCAATATTATAGGGAGGATAGCCATCGCTGGTGGTTTTGGTAACCTGGTCGAGCACGCGCTCTATTTCTTCAAATCCCAGTAAAAACGGGCTGGAAAACCCTGATATCCTTGGCACATCTCATTCCTTGTTACCTGGACAACCATGTTTTTGATGCCCATTGCTACAATATGGTGAGAATTGTCCCATGCTTCAATGGTTTAATTGACAATATATATACTGTTGCTACCTGTAAAAAAAACGGGAGTGACTAATGGTCGAATATGTAAAACAGTCGCAATTGCAAATTGATCAGCGCCTTTATTCATTTATCAATGATGAGGTTCTGGATGGCACCGGGGTCATGCAACAAGAATTCTGGGATGGATTTTCCGGGATAATTCATGATTTGGCGCCGGAAAACCAGGCGCTGCTGGACAGGCGTGAAGAACTGCAAAACCTGCTGGATAGCTGGCACAAGGCGCGCGCAACCAACGGTTTTGATTTTGATGAATACAAATCCTATCTTGGCGAAATCGGATATCTGGTTGAAGAGGGTGAAGATTTTTCGATTGAAACTGAAAATGTTGATGCTGAAATAGCTTTAATTGCCGGTCCCCAGCTTGTTGTGCCGGTTTTGAACGCACGCTTTGCACTGAACGCGGCCAATGCGCGTTGGGGTTCATTATATGATGCGCTTTATGGCACCGATGCCATTGATGAGAGCGATGGCGCAGAAAAAACCCCCAAATTTAACCCGCAGCGCGGTGAAAAAGTTGTTGGCTGGGCCCAGCGTTTTCTGGATAATTGTTTTGCACTGGCTGCTGGTTCGCACAAGGATGTTGTCGAATATAAAGTGGAAGACGGCATGTTGATTGTGCGAACGCAAGCTGGAGAAACCGGGCTTTGTCGCCCGGAGCAATTTGCCGGTTATTGTGGCGATGCGCTTTCACCAAAAACTATTCTGCTGAAAAACAACGGCCTGCATATGGAGATCGCCTTTGATCGCACCAGCCCAATTGGCAGCAATAATGCAACGGGCGTTGCCGATATCAACCTGGAATCGGCAATTACGACTATTATGGATTGCGAAGATTCCATTGCTGCGGTGGATGGTGAAGACAAGGTTTTAGCCTATCGCAACTGGCTGGGCCTGATGCGGGGCGATCTGGAAGAAACATTTGAGAAGGGCGGCAAAACCATTGCGCGCCGATTAAACGACCAACGTGAGTATATTTCACCCGAAGGGAGCCCGTTCAGTTTATCGGGGCGGGCATTGATGCTGATACGCAATGTCGGGCATTTGATGAGCAATCCCGCTATCCTTGATAGTGATGGGAAAGAAGTGCCTGAAGGAATAATGGATTGCGTAATCACCGCTCTGATTGCCCTGCATGATGTGGGGGGAAATGGTCGACATATTAATTCACCGGCCGGTTCGGTTTATATTGTCAAACCCAAAATGCACGGTCCCCGGGAGGTAGCATTTGCCGCGAAATTATTTAGCCGCGCAGAGCAGCTACTGGGTATGAAAACCAATAGTTTGAAAATGGGCATCATGGATGAAGAACGCCGTACCACGGTTAATCTGAAGGAGTGCATTCGCGCTGCAAAAACCCGGGTGGCATTTATCAATACCGGGTTTTTGGACCGCACAGGAGATGAAATTCATACCTCGATGGAGGCTGGCGTGATGGTTTCAAAAGGCGAGATGAAAAAATCCGCCTGGATAAAGGCCTATGAGGACTGGAATGTTGATATCGGGCTTCAATGCGGGCTGGCTGGCAAGGCTCAAATCGGTAAGGGAATGTGGGCGATGCCGGATTTAATGGCGGATATGCTTGAGCAAAAAATCTCCCATCCAAAATCCGGAGCCAACACCGCCTGGGTTCCTTCACCCACTGCGGCAACGCTTCATGCCACTCACTATCATCGTATCAATGTGGCGGATGTTCAAAAACAACTGGCCAAACGCCAGCGCGCCAGCCTTGATGATATTTTGACTATTCCTGTTGTTACCAGGCCCAACTGGAGCGCTGAAGAAATACAGCGCGAACTGGATAATTGTGCCCAGGGGATTTTGGGCTATGTGGTACGCTGGATTGATCAGGGTATTGGCTGCTCCAAGGTGCCCGATATTCATGATGTGGGATTGATGGAGGATCGCGCCACCCTTCGTATTTCATCGCAATTGCTGGCAAACTGGCTGCATCACGAAATTTGCAGTAAAGATCAGATAATGGAAACGATGAAACGCATGGCCGCGATTGTTGATCGCCAGAATGCCGGTGACGACAATTACCGGGCGATGGCTCCCAATTATGATCAATCGATTGCTTTTGGGGCTGCTTGTGCATTAGTTCTGGAAGGGCGCAATCAGCCTTCCGGTTATACGGAGCCTATATTGCATCAAAAAAGACGGGAAATGAAAGCGGCGCTGGATGCCAATCGTAACTTATAGAGATTCAAACCCGATGGTGGATGGGCGTCAGTCAGACAAAGCCCTGATGATACAATGCGGGGTAATGCGCCATTTTCTGCTCAATGATGTGGCCCTCTTGCCTGAGCTTGTTCTGGCAAATGGCAGGCGTGCGGATCTTGTTGGTATCGATAAAAAGGGTCAAATTATCATTATCGAAATTAAATCTTCGATTGAAGATTTCAGGATTGATCAGAAATGGCCGCAATATCGCGATTTTTGCGACAGGTTTTATTTTGCCAGCCACGCCCGGGTGCCAGCGGAAATATTCCCTGATGATGAAGGATTTATTGTTGCTGATGGTTATGGGGCAGAAATCATTCGCGAAGCAAATGAACATAAACTGGCCCCGGCGAGCCGCAAGGCGCTCACTTTGCGATTTGCCCGGGCAAGTGCGGGCAGGCTGGAGCGGGTAATCCGGTTTACTCAATCAGCTGGCGTTGATACACCCGATGATCTGGCGGATATCGCAGGAGAATAACGGTTTTAGCGAGGCGCTCTTTTTGCCAGTATTCTTTGCAGGGTACGCCGATGCATGCTCAGGCGACGGGCAGTTTCGGAAACGTTACGGTCGCACAGCTCATAGACCCTTTGAATATGTTCCCAGCGAACGCGGTCTGCGGACATCGGATTTTCCGGCGGCGGGGCTTTTTCCCCGGATTCTCGCATCAGGGCTGAATAGATATCATCGGCATCGGCGGGCTTAGCCAGATAATCCACAGCGCCAAGTTTTACTGCATTTACCGCAGTGGCAATATTGCCATAACCTGTGAGGACAATAATCTTGCTTTCGGGTTTTTTATTGCGGATAAGTTCGATGACATCGAGGCCATTACCATCGTTCAGGCGCATATCCACTACAGCATAAGCTGGCGTATTGGCGCGAACCTTTGCCAATCCCTCGGCAATTGACTCTGCGGTTTCGACAGCAAATCCACGGGTTTCCATGGCCCGGCTTAATCTGTTCAGAAATGGTCTGTCATCATCGACCAGCAACAGGGAATTGTTTTCACCAATATCCATTGCCTGACTTGTTTGATCTGGCATAAGGCTCTCTTGATATTATCGGCGCCCGATATTCATCAATGTTCCGATGATACAGGGCAGCCAGATATTACAACTAAACAGGCAACACTGTAAATTCTTATATTCAGCGTTTGCCTCTGGTTTATTGAGTACATCTGGAATTCACTTTTGTCAAAATGTCGCAGGCTTTTTTTTCAATATCCCTACGGCCTGTTCTTTTTTTTCCCGTTCAATGAATGCCTGAATTTGGCCGTCCAGCAATTTCCTTGGCCAGGCAATGATTACTCTGGCTCCGGGGAAATCGGGGTGATCTCCTTTTGTAAACTCCAGAGTTGCTCCAGAGCGTTCCAGCAGTGTTTTGGCAATGAACAGGCCCAGACCCAGGCCGCCGCCGGATTTTTCCTTATTCCGGTTACGGGTGGATAAATATGGTTCGCCGATGCGCCCCAGCAATTCTTTGGGGTATCCGGGGCCATCGTCGGTTATGACAATTGTCACTTGTTCCTCGCTCCACCAGGCATCAATATCAACACGTGACCCGGCAAAATCAACCGCGTTTTCCACCAGGTTTCCCAGGCCATACATGATGGCAGGGTTTCTGACAAAAACCGGGTATTTGAATGGAGTTTTTATTCGGTTTTCAAACCGGGCCTCAATCTCGATGCCAAAATTCCGATGGGGCTCGATTACCTCATCTATAAGTGAGGCAAAAGACAGATAGCCCAGATGAAATTCGCCCTGATCAGAAAGAGAGGTTAGTTTTTGCAGGATATCGCGACAGCGTGCGGCCTGGCTTCTTAATAGTAACGCATCTTCGGCCAGGGGAGAATCTTCTGGCAATTCCCGGCTCATTTCTGTTGCCACAAGCGCAATTGTCGACAAAGGTGTCCCCAGTTCATGGGCCGCAGCAGCAGCCAGACCGTCCAGGGAAGACAGATATTGTTCGCGTTGCAAAATCACTTCTGTTGCCAGTAATGCATTTGATTGCAGGCGGTTTTCATTGGCCAGTCGATAGGCATAAATTGCCGTAAAACCCATGCCGGCGACAATGGCAATCCAGGTTCCGGCAACAAACAATAAGGGAATAACCAGCTCCTGATCGCTATACCAGGGTAATGGCTGATGGAACACAGCGAGCATAGAGAGCGAAATAACTGCCAATGCTCCCAACAAAAGTGTCTGGCGCTGAGAAAGGGTGGTGGCTGAAACCACCACCGGTACAATTAATAACAATGAAAACGGATTTCTCAACCCACCGGTGAGGTATAACAATGCCGTCAGTTGCAGGATGTCAAAGGCCAGCAGGGAAAGAGCCGCAATCTGCGACACCCGGAAATTTGCGCGGTAACGCAGGCTTAGAAATATATTCAACCAGACAGAAAGGGCGATTACTGCCAGGCAAAGGGTAATATAAAACTGAAACTTCAGACCATAGGCAACAAACATCACCGCAGAAAACTGCCCAAATATTGCCAACCAGCGAATTCTGATTAATGTTTCCAGCCGAAGTTTCAGCGTCTCGTTGTCGCGATGGTGCAAATCCAAAGATTTCATCAACCAGAACCTCTCTTGTCCGCTTCAGTTCACTTTGGGCACATGGCGATTGTACTGGCGACGGCTTTAAGCCAGTGCGCATATTTTTTCTGGCGTAATTTTTCATTCATAGTCGGCTCGAAACGTTTTTCGCATTGCCAGTTTGCAGCAAATTCCTTTTGATCGGGCCACACCCCGGCGTGGGAACCCGCCAGCCAGGCTGCACCCAGAGCAGTGGTTTCAGCAATGGTTGGTCGATCAACGGGGGCGGCCAGAATGTCGGACAGAAACTGCATGGTCCATTCACTGGCCACCATGCCGCCATCAACCCGAAGAATGGTATTGAGATTGCCTTCGCCCATATCACGGGTCATGGCTTCCATCAAATCGCGGGTCTGGTAACAAACGGCCTCCAGGGCAGCGCGGGCAAATTCGTCAGGGCCGGTGGCACGGGTGAGGCCAAAGATTGCACCGCGTGCATTGGCCTCCCAATAAGGTGCGCCCAAGCCGGTAAATGCCGGGACCAATATGACATCTTGTTCCGGGTCGGCATCTGTTGCCATTTGTGTGGTGCGCGCGGCATTGTCTATTATTCCCAACCCATCACGCAACCATTGGACTGCTGCCCCGGCAATGAAGATGGAACCTTCAAGCGCATAGGTTGTTTCGCCGTCGAAGCGATAAGCGATGGTGGTGAGCAATCGATTTGTGGAGCGGATTTTCTGGTTACCGGTATTGAACAAGGCAAAACAGCCGGTGCCGTAAGTGGATTTCATCATGCCCGGTTCAAAACAGGCCTGGCCGATGGTCGCTGCCTGCTGGTCTCCAGCTACACCCAGAATGGGGATTGGCGCCCCGAAAAAAGATTCATCAACCACACCAAATTCATCAGCGCAGTTCAATACCTCTGGAAAAAGAGAAATCGGGAGATCAAGAATTCGCAACAATTCTTCATCCCACTCATTGGTTTCAATATTGTAACAAAGCGTGCGTGAAGCATTCGTGGCATCGGTGACATGAGAACGGCCCCTGGTCAGATGCCAGATAACAAAAGTGTCGATGGTGCCAAATACCAATTCTCCATTTTGAGCGCGCTGGCGTGCACCATCCACGTTTTCCAGCAGCCAGCGAATTTTTGTACCGGAGAAATACGGGTCCAGAAGCAGGCCGGTTTTTTTGGTAAACAGTTCTTCAAGGCCATCGGATTTCAGGTGATCGCAATATTGCGCGGTTCTGCGGTCCTGCCAGACGATGGCATTGTGAATGGGAACACCGGTTTTGCGATCCCAGATAAGGGTGGTTTCGCGTTGATTGGTGATGCCGAGGGCCGAAATTTGTTTTGGTGCCAGGCCAGATGATTTAATGGCGTTGCGACATACGTTTTCTACTGTTTTCAATATCTGTGCGCCATCATGCTCCACCCAGCCGGATTTAGGAAAATGCTGGGTGAACTCCTGCTGATCAAGGGAGATGATTTTTTGGTTTTTATCAAAAATGATAGCACGTGAAGACGTCGTGCCCTGATCAATTGCCAGTATATTTGCGGACATTTACCCTCCCTGCAACAAATCGGGTAGCAAACCCGCATTTCAATACCGGCAAATATTTCTTGTGATAACAATGCCTTTATGTGCCATAGCACTTATTTACCGGGTTGTGTATGGTGGGATAATCTTGAATTCGCGGCGCGTTGGTATTCAACTCAGCCATTAGGGAAATTTCATGTCGAAGCAAAAAACACTGGTGTTAACCGGTGCAAGCCGCGGAATTGGCCATGCAACTGTGAAGCGGTTTTCGGCTGAAAAATGGCGGGTTATCACTTGTTCACGCCAGGCTTTTGCTGAAGACTGCCCGTGG
Organism: Rhizobiaceae bacterium; assembly: GCA_021648425.1. GTDB lineage: Bacteria > Pseudomonadota > Alphaproteobacteria > Rhizobiales > Rhizobiaceae > JAAEMP01. The sequence goes on along the minus strand of JAKISV010000002.1, from coordinate 646 downwards.
CCTGCAGGCGCTGAAGATCACATCCAGGTTGATCTGGCTAATCCTGAAAATATTGATAAAGCCGTGTGCGAAATTCGCCAGCGGCTGAAAAATGGCAATTCAATTCTGGGGGCGCTGGTTAACAATGCAGGCATCAGCCCCAAGGGCGAGGAGGGCGCACGCCTTAATTCTCTTGATACGACGCTGGACGATTGGCATCAGGTATTTCAGGTTAATTTTTTTGCACCGATCATGCTGGCGCGCGGGCTGGTAAAAGAAAGTGAGGAGGGGAAAGGAGAGAGAGTAAAGGTGAATTAAATTGATGGAAGAAGGGTAAATAAGTTTGAAGGGAAAGATTATGAATTGATTGAGGGAAAACTGTACCAAGTTTTCTCTGAAACTGATAAAAAATTTGTTCGGGATATGTATGAACCCGGATATGGCGACAAATCATACAAACATAAATCCGGGGCAATTTACAGGGTTGTTTCACCTACCGAAGATTACCTTGTTTCGGAATCTCATATAGAAAGTTTTGAGGGCAAAGGTGATCTCGTTTCGCTCTTTGATAAACGGGATTTCTGGACCTCGATGACATTACTCAGTCCTTCGGCTCCAACGGTAAAGGATTACGTGGAACTGAGAAAAAAGATAATGAGCCGAAAGA